>NZ_QFGB01000002.1:0-183655 GCF_004369245.1 Pelotomaculum sp. FP
CGGTGATGCCGGCAGCATCTCCACCTGCCGCTGCCAGGATTTGGGCGCCCCTGCCGCAGGCAGCCAGCTCCCTGGCGTCCCGGGCAATAGCAGTACCGGAAGCCAGCGCCTCCAGGCAGCCTCTGTTACCGCAGCCGCACAGAGGCCCGTCGGGGAAAACGGTCATGTGGCCGATCTCTCCGGCCACGTCCGCAAAACCACGGTAGAGCCTGCCGCCAAAGATCAGTCCCCCGCCAATGCCGGTGCTGACTGTTATGTAAACCATGTTATCCTCCCCCCGTCCGGCGCCGTAGACATGCTCTCCCAGCGCGGCCAGGTTGGCGTCGTTGTCCAGCAATACCGGTATGGAAAGCTGCCGCTCCAAAACCTGGCGGATTGGCAGATCATGCCAGGCCAGGTTTGGTGCGAAGTGGATGATGCCCTTACAGCTATCAAGCGGGCCGGGAGCGCCCAGGGCCAGGGCCGGCACTTGTTCAGGCTTCACCCCGGCTTTCTTACGGACTTGTTCGACGCTTTGGACGATCTGAGCGACCACATGCTGCTGCCCTTTGGCGGCTTCGGTGGGGATTTTTTGTTCAGCAAGCACGTGACCCTCTCTATTGGCCAGCGCGGTCAGGATTTTCGTCCCACCCAGGTCGACACCGATGACAAACTGCTCGGGCACTTCGGCCCCCCCTCGCTAATTGCAGTTAGTTGACCATGCCGCTGTTGCGACGCCGGCAGAGTATGAAAACAAATTCGCACCAACATCTTAGCCCCCATATGCGACGATCACAGGTTAGCTGCCCACGCTGCCAGCGGCGCCGCGTATTATGGATATACGAGGTGCGATTTTAATCGCACACGCGCGCCGGCGCCGTACTTGTGTGGCCAATGTAACTTTTGTGCGAATGAATTCGCACCTGCATTTTCAGGTTAGTTTTCCCTTGAGCCAGTTCAATCATGTACGGGGCTATTCAGGACATACTTTTCAAGAGCTTCCACGACACCATCACCGTATGATTGGGAGGTTACATAATCAGCGATCAGCTTGACATCATCCCGGGCGTTGGCCACGGCTACCCCCACTCCGGCATATTGCAGCATCTCTATATCGTTATAGCTATCTCCTATGGCCATGACCTCTTCTTTTGGCACGCCAAAATAGCGGGCCAGGTACGCCAGGGCGTCCCCTTTAGTCGCCTGGATATGGGAAAATTCCAAGTATCCCGGCAGTGATTTGGACAGGTGCACCTTCCCCTGGTAGGTTGGAGCCAATACGGCCAGCAACTGGGTTACCTGCTGCTCTTCAGCAATGACCACCAGCTTGGTCGGGTCATCATGGAAGTACTCGTTAAAATCGCCCACTACCACCATTTCCACGCCATTGTTGGCGGCGTAGCGACGTCCCAACTCATCGTCCCTTTCGACCAGCAACCGGTCCTCCAGGTAACCGTTCATATGGTAGCCCAGCTGGTGTACCCGGGTGATCAGTTCCCTGGCATAAACCTGCGGCAGCGGGCGGTAGCGCAGGACCTCATCGGATAATGAATTCTTCACCAGCGCCCCCTGGTAGGTGATGAGGGGCAGTTCAATATCCAGTTGACGGGCAAAATGTGCCGCCGCAGAGAACATGCGGCCCGTGGAAACAGTGAAATGAACACCCGCCGCGCGCACTGCCGCAACAGCGTCTTTAACCCGGCGGGTGATGATTCTGTCCCTGGATAATATGGTATCATCCAGGTCTGCTGCAATAAGTTTAATTTTTGTCATAAGCCCTCCCACCGGAAGCAAAGGGAAGCAAGGGGACGGTTCTTTTGCTTCCTTTTTTGCTTTAAACTTTAAATAGTAAATTATCGGATACTCCTAATATCCTTGCAGCCTGTCTCTGTGAGACTCCCTTGATTCTCTTCACCGCTCTGATTATTTCTTTTCTGTCTTTTTTGGGGAGATCCTGTACTTTATCCAAACCCCGTCCAACAACTATTTTCATAATCTCATGTTTTGCTTCTTCATCAGTCATCCTTTTGTTTTCTTCATCCAAACAGGCATCCTCATTAACTTGCTCGTTATACTCCTTGAACCTGCTTACTGCTATTGATTCATCCTCAGAAAACATACCGAGAATCATTTCCCTATCTGCAAAATCCACCTGATAATCACATTCTCCGTAGTATACCCCGCAACTACTCCATGGCCAATCCTTAGAATCCTTCACTAGCCCTGCTTTAACTGGGTTTTGGTGTATATAGCGGATAACCGTTAGCAAATACTCGTCTGTTTCTACCTTCTCACTCCTGTAACGATCTTGAAATAAGTGCCCCGTGCGCTTGTACTTACCATTGTAATACCAAACAAAGCCTACGCCTATCCTTTTCATGGAGATAGATATATCTTCTTTTCCTTCTCCCAAAAGTAGGTGGATATGATTTTCCATCAGACACCAACCATAAACCTTTATTTGACTCTCTCTTTTATTGCGCTTCAATATATTAATAAACTTTTCCCTATCTCCATCATCATGGAATATCTTCTGTTTGTTGATACCCCGCAGCATGACATGATAAATCCCGGTTTTACTCTTGTCTCTTGCTTGTCGAGGCATGTACAACCCTCCCCTCATTGTTTGTATTATTTTACCACATTACAACATATGAGGGGAGATAAGGAAACAATCATAGCTCCTTCCCCTTGCCTCCTTAGCAAAAAAAGGAAGCAAAAGAACCGTCCCTCTGCTTCGTTAGTGGTGGAAGAAGTCGTAGACGGCGCGGGCGGCTTTTCTGTTCATGCCCTCCACAGCGGCCAGCTGCTCCGGTGTCGCCTCTTCAATGTCGGCCAGTGAGCCAAAGGCCTTCAAGAGCGCCCGGCGGCGCACCTCGCCGATACCTTCCACCTCGTCCAGCAAAGACTTGAGTCCCGCCTTGCCGCGCAGGTTGCGGTGGTAGGTCACGGCGAAGCGGTGGGCTTCGTCGCGCAGGCGCTGCACCAGGTGGAGAGATGGGGACTCTTTTGGCAGAACAACGGGGTCGGGCGCCCCTTCGATAAAGAGCAGTTCCTCCTGTTTGGCCAGGCCGCAGGCAGGGATATGGGCAAAGCCCAGTTCTCGCATCACATGGCGGGCCGCCGAAAGCTGCCCCTTGCCCCCGTCCACAATAACCAGATCCGGCAGGCGGTGGAATTTTGCCTCCTTGCTGGACATTTGACCGGTGTTCAGCAGTTCCCGTTCCTCCCTGGCCCTGGTAAAGCGCCTGCGCAGAGCCTCCTGCATCGAAGCGAAGTCATCCGGTCCCTCCACCGTACTGATTTTAAAGCGGCGGTACTGGTCTTTGGCCGGTCTGCCGCCTTCGAGGACTGCCATTGACGCCACGCTTGCACGGCCCTGGGTGTTGGAGATGTCATAACACTCCAGGCGCTGCGGCGGTTGTTCCAGGCCCAGCGCCGCGGCCAGTCCGGCCAACGCCGCTTTCGTGTCGTCGCGGCGCGCGGCTTCCTCCGAGTGAATCTGATCCAGGGTGAGAACAGCGTTTTTGGCCACCATCTCCACCAGCTTCTTCTTCTCACCGCGCCTGGGGGTTTTCAGGTGAACCCTGGCGCCCCGTTTTCCGGTTAGCCACTTTTCAATAACGCCCGCCTCTTCTTTTAACTCTTCCGCCAGGAGGATTTCCCCCGGGATGATATCAACAGAACTGTAATACTGCTTGATAAAGGCGCCTGTTACATCCGCCCGGCTCAAGCCTTCCGTTCCTTTCAACATGAAATGTTCGCGCCCGATAAGCTTGCCGCCCCGTATAAAAAAAACCATCACGCAGGTCTCGTCCCGGACGCCGGCCATAGCGACCACATCACGGTCCTCAAATCCTCCTGAGATGATCTTTTGCTTTTCAACTACTTCGCGTACAGCCTGAATCTGGTCCCGCAGGCGGGCAGCCTTTTCAAACTCAAGCTTCCGGGCTGCCTCCTCCATCCTGGTCAGCAGACTCTTCAAGAGGTCTTCCTGCCTTCCCTCCAGGAACATGCAGACCTCCTGGATCATGGCGCGGTATTTTTCCCTGTCCACCAGCCCGCAGCAGGGTCCCAGGCAGCGGCTGATGTGCTGGTTCAGGCATGGCCGCTGCCTGGGGGGTGGTTCCTTTTGATTGCAGGCACGGAAGGGGAATAGCTTTTTCAGCAGGCGCAATGTCTCATTGACGGCGCCCACCCTGGTATAGGGCCCGAAATACCTGGAACCGTCCTTGACATGGCGCCGGGTAATCATGACCCTGGGAAAGTCTTCCCCCAGGGTTACCTTGAGGTAAGGGTAGCTTTTGTCGTCCTTGAGCAGGATGTTGTAGTGGGGGCGATACTCCTTGATCAGGTTTTGCTCCAGGATTAAGGCCTCAACTTCCGAATCGGTCACAATGAAATCCAGGTCGGCGATTTTCTCCACCATCACACGGGTTTTGGGAGGATGGCTGGCGCCTGTCTGGAAATAGGAGCGGACCCTGTTTTTTAGGGAAACGGCCTTGCCCACGTATATAATTTTCCCCTCGGCGTTCCGGTAAAGATAGACACCGGGCCTGGCTGGAAGGTTTTTCAGCTTTTCTTCAATCTGCATGTTTAATCACCATTGTACACATAGCTGAATATACAACTAGGATGACCCAAAAGTAGACGAAATCCAAAATTGCACAAACAATTTTATGGCAGCCCTTAGCTGTTTTTTCATGTGGTTATTATCAGTTGCCCACGCCGCTATCCCGGCGCCAGGTATCATGAAAACACCAGCCGAGGTAGGCGCCATTTCAATCGCACAACGGCGCGCCAGCGCCGAACTTGGGCATCTAAGGTAGCCTTTGTGCGAATGAATTCGCACCTGCATTTTTCAAGCGCTTTGTGTATATTTTCAGGGCACAAGCACAGCTAAGACGCCATTCCTCTAACTACCCGTTCTTTGGATCGCTTCAACAAAGACACCGGCCTCTTTTTCCCACAGCTCCATACCCTGCCGGGCGCCTTTTTCCAAAACCTTTTTCAAATACTGCCCCGTATATGAGCCGGGCACAGCCGCTATCTGCTCCGGCGTGCCGGTGGCGATTACCTGTCCGCCTTTATCCCCGCCCTCCGGCCCCAGGTCGATGATATAATCGGCGGTCTTGATCACATCCAGGTTGTGCTCGATTACCACCACCGTGTCGCCCGCCTCAACCAGCCGGTGCAAAACCTTAAGCAGCTTGTCGATATCGGCGGTATGCAGCCCAGTGGTGGGCTCGTCGAGGATATAAAAGGTCTTGCCGTTCGAACGCCTGGAAAGCTCGGTGGCCAGTTTCACCCGCTGGGCCTCGCCGCCGGAAAGAGTTGTAGCCGGCTGGCCCAGGCGGATGTAGCCCAGCCCGACGTCCTGCAGGGTCTTCAGCTTGCGGTGGATCTTGGGGATATGACGAAAGAACTCGACCGCCTGCTCCACAGTCATGTCCAGCACATCCGCGATGTTGCTGCCCTTATAGCGGACCTCCAGCGTCTCCCGGTTGTAGCGCAGACCTTTGCAGACCTCGCAGGGGACGTACACATCCGGCAGGAAGTGCATTTCGATCTTGATAATGCCGTCCCCCTGGCAGGCTTCACAGCGGCCTCCCTTGACATTGAAGCTGAAGCGGCCAAGCTTGTAGCCACGCATCTTCGCTTCCGGGGTCTGTGAAAATAGGTCTCGGATATCATTAAACACACCGGTGTAGGTGGCCGGGTTGGAACGTGGTGTGCGCCCGATGGGGGATTGGTTGACGTCAATAACCTTGTCCAGAAACTCGATACCCCGTACAGCCCGGCAGCTGCCGGGCTGGGTCCTGGCCCCGTGCAGTTCCTGGGATAGCTTGCGGTATAATATATCGTTGACCAGGGTGCTTTTACCCGACCCGGATACCCCTGTTACACAGGTGAAGACCCCCAGAGGAAAAGCCACATCAATACGCTTCAAGTTGTTTTCCACGGCGCCCAGCGCCTCCACCGCCTTGCCATTGGGCCTGCGGCGGATAGACGGCACCGGGATGAATTTCTTGCCGCTTAAGTACTGGCCGGTAATAGAATCCGGGTTATCCGAAATCTCACGGTAATTGCCCGCTGCTACCACCCGTCCGCCATGCACGCCTGCCCCAGGTCCGATATCGATGATATGATCGGCGGCGAGCATGGTATCCTCGTCGTGCTCGACCACGATCAAGGTGTTGCCCAGATCCCGCAGCCGCTCCAGCGTCTGCAGCAGGCGGTGGTTATCCCGCTGGTGCAGCCCGATGCTGGGCTCATCCAAAATGTACAGCACTCCCATCAGGCCGGAGCCGATCTGGGTAGCCAGCCGGATACGCTGGGCCTCGCCCCCTGATAGCGTCCCCGCCGCCCGGTCTAAAGTCAGGTAGTCCAGCCCTACGTTGACCAGGAACCCCAGTCGCTCGTTAATTTCCTTTAAAATCTGCCTGGCGATGAGCTGTTCACGGCTGGACAGCTCCAGCCCTTCGAAAAAAGACAAAGCTTCCACAACGGATAAGCGCGTCACAGCCGTGATAGACCGGTCGCCAATTTTAACTGCCAGGGCTTCCGGCTTGAGCCTCGCCCCCTGACAGGCGGGACAGGGCTTGCTGCTCATATACATTTCAAGATCTTCCCGCTGGCTCTCGGAAGAGGTTTCCTTGTAACGCCTGGCCAGGTTGTTTATGACGCCCTCAAAGGGCACGTACATCTCGTGCCGGCGGTTGTATATTTCACTCTCCAGGACAAAATGAAACTTCTTGCCGCCCGTCCCGTATAAAATAACGTCCAGGTGCTCGGGAGCGAGCTCTGCCACGGGAGTATCAAGGCTAAAGCCATAGTACCCGGCCAATCCTTCAAGGAATTGGTAGTAGTATCCCCCCTTGTTCATCCCCCCGATAGCCCCGCCGGCTATTGACCGGCGACGATCCGGTATAACCAGGTCCGGGTCAATTTCTTTTTTAATCCCCAGTCCGGTGCACTCCGGGCAGGCCCCGTAGGGGCTGTTAAAGGAGAACAGGCGGGGTGTGATCTCAGTGATGCTGATACCGCAGTCAACGCAGGCAAAGTTTTGGCTGAAGGTGATTTCTTCCCCTTCCAGCGCCGCCATGGCCACACCGTCACCCTGCTTTAAGGCCGTCTCCAGTGAGTCGGCCAGCCTCCTTTCAGAGCCTGGGCGCAGGATGACGCGGTCCACCACCACCTCGATGGTGTGCTTTTTGTTCTTGTCCAAACTGATTTCTTCAAAGGCGTCCAGCACCTCGCCGTCCACCCGGACCCGGGCAAACCCGTTGCGGCGGATCTCCTCCAGGATTTTGGCGTGCTCGCCCTTCTTGCCCCGTACCACCGGCGCCAGGATCTGCAGCCTGGTACCTTCTGGCCGGGAGGCCAGAAGGTCCACCATCTGTTCCACGGCCTGCCGGGTGATTGGCTTGCCGCATTTGGGACAGTGCGGCCGTCCCACCCTGGCAAAAAGCAGGCGCAGGTAGTCGTAAATCTCGGTAACCGTACCGACGGTGGAACGCGGGTTATGGCTGGTTGTTTTCTGGTCGATGGAAATGGCGGGAGAGAGTCCCTCAATGTAGTCCACATCGGGCTTGTCCATCTGCCCCAAGAACTGGCGGGCGTAAGAGGACAAAGACTCCACATAGCGCCTCTGGCCCTCGGCGTAGATGGTGTCAAAGGCCAGGGAGGACTTGCCCGAACCGGACAGCCCGGTAATGACCACCAGCTTGTCACGGGGGATTTCAACATCAATATTTTTAAGGTTGTGGGCGCGGGCGCCCTTGACTAAAATCTTGTCCAACATAAATACTCCTCAGTCATTTGTAGATATTTTAAGTTGTCGCAGTCCGTAGGTCACAAAGCAAGTAAATTTTTTGTCGTAGGTCGTAAGGCGGGAAGCAGGGGGACGGTTCTTTTGCTTCCAAATTTGGAAGCAAAAGAACCGTCCCCCTGCTTCCTAATCTAGCTTGGCTCTTCCGCCCCGGGAATTCCCGGGCCAAGCCCGTGCTCGCCCCTCAGTTGGAGGCGCAGCTCAATGATCATGTCCCTGAGCTGGGCCGCCCGTTCGAAGGCCAGCTCGCGGGCCGCCTCCCTCATCTCTTTTTCCAGTGAGGCTATGTGCTGCTTCAACTTGGCCTTGGTCATTTTTTTACCTGTAGAAGCGACTTCATAAACAGCCTTGGGTTCTGCGGCACGGGTGGCCTCGATCACCTCACGCACCGATTTGCGGACTGTCTCAGGCGTTATCCCATGCTTTCGGTTGTACTCCATTTGGATCTTGCGGCGGCGTTCGGTCTCATCTATCGCCCTCTGCATGGAATCCGTAATTTGATCGGCATACATGATCACCCTGCCGTCAACATTACGGGCCGCCCGGCCGATGGTCTGCACCAGGGAACGCTCGGAGCGAAGGAAGCCTTCCTTGTCGGCGTCCAGTATAGCCACCAGGCTGACCTCAGGCAGATCCAGGCCTTCCCTTAACAGATTTATACCCACCAGCACATCAAAGGTCCCCAGGCGCAAGTCCCGTAAGATTTCCATGCGCTCAATCGTTTTGATATCCGAGTGCAGGTAGCGGACTTTGACCGCCACCTCACGGAAGTAATCAGTGAGGTCTTCTGCCATCTTCTTGGTCAGAGTAGTCACGAGCACTCTTTCCCCACGGCTGACCCTTAAACGGATTTCACCTAAAAGGTCGTCGATCTGGCCGCGTGTGGGGCGGACGCTGACAGCGGGATCGACCAGGCCGGTGGGCCGGATAATCTGCTCCACCACCTGGCTGCTGTGCTTTTGCTCGTAGGGGCCGGGGGTGGCCGAGGTGTAAATAACCTGTTTGATCCGCTCCGCAAATTCCGGAAAGGTCAGCGGCCGGTTGTCAAACGCCGAGGGCAGCCGGAAACCGTACTCCACCAGCGTCTGCTTGCGGGAACGGTCACCCTCGTACATACCGCCCACCTGGGGTACTGCCACATGAGACTCGTCAACGAACAAGATAAAGTCATCCGGAAAATAATCCAGCAGCGTATAGGGCGGCTGGCCGGGCTGCCGCCCCGTGAGGTGGCGGGAATAGTTTTCAATCCCGCTGCAAAAACCCATTTCCCGCATCATTTCCATATCGTAGTTGGTCCGCTGCTCCAGTCGCTGGGCCTCTAAAAGTTTTCCTTCGGCGTTAAGTTCAGCCAGTCGCTCCGCCAGTTCGGCCTCAATAGATGCAAGCGCCCGCTCCATTTTTTCACGGGAGGTGGCGTAATGGCTGGCCGGAAAGATTGAGACGTGGCTGCGCCTGCCCAGGATTTCCCCGGTCAACACGTCGAACTCCAGCATCCTTTCCACCGTATCGCCGTTAAAATCCACTCTGATCGCTCTTTCGGTGTTGGAAACCGGAAAGATCTCGACGACGTCGCCCCTTACCCGGAACTTACCCCTGGTAAAGTTGATGTCATTGCGATCATACTGGATACTCACCAGCTTGCGCAGTACAGCGTCCCGGTCGTAGTTCTCCCCCTGGCGCAGGGAAAGCACCAGGGTACTGTACTCCTCCGGGTCACCCAAACCGTATATACAGGATACGCTGGCCACAATAATGACGTCCCGGCGCTCAAAAAGGGCGCAGGTGGCGGAGTGGCGCAGCTTGTCGATTTCGTCGTTGATGGAGGAGTCCTTCTCAATATAAGTGTCCGTGTGGGCGATATATGCCTCCGGCTGGTAGTAGTCATAATAGCTGACAAAGTACTCAACCGCGTTGTCGGGAAAAAACTCCTTAAACTCGCCGCACAGCTGAGCGGCCAGGGTTTTATTTGGCGCCAGCACCAGCGCCGGCCGCTGCACGGCCTGGATCACATTGGCCATGGTAAAGGTTTTACCCGTACCGGTGGCGCCCAGGAGCACCTGACCCCGGTAATCCTTAGTCAAGCCTTCCACCAGGGCGGCGATAGCCTCCGGCTGATCGCCCCGGGGGGTGTATTCCGATTTCAGTTGAAAAGCTCGCATAGCTTGACCTTTCTGGAAAGACATTAATACTAATAGTATATCATAAAGGCAAAGAGACCAAAAGTATGTTTGGTCTTGAGCAAGGATCCTGGATTTAAGATAAAACACTCATTGAAAAAAAACCTGCGCATCACATGGTAACCTGATAGCGGCACGTGGAACTACCAGGACTCACTTAGCGATGAAAGCGTTTTTCCGCTTTCCCTTGAATTACTTTAAAAAGCAAGTACAGGACCGCAGCTGTACCCAGACTGCCGGCAATAGCGGCCAGGCGGTTATTGTACCAAATCAGCAGATAGCCCGTGGAGATTACAATGGACATCAGCATCAGAGGGAAGGCTATTTTCATAAAACCCAGAAAACTGATATGGTGTCCTTTTCTTTCAGCGATACCAACCACTATTAAGTTGGCGGAGGCCCCAACAATCGTTCCGTTACCCCCCAGGCAGGCCCCAAGGGCCAGGGACCACCAGAGGAAGTTGATGTCGGTGATGCCACCCAGGCGGCTCATTTCCTGCAATAGAGGAATCATAGTGGCCACAAAGGGAATGTTGTCCACAAAGGAGGACGCTATGGCGGAAAGCCAGAGAATCAATATACCGGTGGGCAAAAGGCTGCCGCTGGTCACATCCAGGGTCCATTTGGCCATCGCCTGGATAATCCCCACCTCTTCCAGCGCCCCTACCACCACAAACAGGCCGATAAAGAAGAATATTACCGGCCACTCCACAGACTGCAGAGCATGCTCCGGGTCTTCCCGGGTCAGCAAAAGCAACAGGCTGGCGCCGGACAGGGCAATCACAGCAGATTCCAGGTGAATAAACTGGTGCAGTACGAAGCCGAGGATGGTCAGGGCGAGCACCAGCAGACATTTTCGCAGCAGCGCCGGATCCTTGATCTCATCCTGTTCATCCAGATCCATTAATTGGGCCTTTAAATCCGGCCGTACTGTTAGTTGCCGGCCATAAATCAAGCGAATAATAAAAAAAGTGATAAGATAAATTACTGCTACTACTGGAGCCAGATTGATTACAAAGTCCATGAAGCCAAGCCGTGTGGCGCTGCCAATCATAATGTTCGGAGGGTCCCCGATTAAAGTAGCAGTACCACCAATATTGGAAGCGATAATCTCTGAAATCAAGAATGGCAGGGGGCTGATTTTCAGCATGCCGGCAATAACCAGTGTCACCGGCGCAATCAGCAGGACGGTGGTAACATTATCCAACAAGGCCGATAAAATGGCGGTAACCAAGGCTAATGCTGCAATCAACCTCACAGGTTCTCCCCCCGCCCCTTTAGCGGCCTTAATGGATAGGAATTCAAAAACACCTGTGTTTCTGGTGATGCCGACGATAAGCATCATCCCCACCAGCAGCCCGATGGTATTGTAATCGACGGCATGCGCCGCCGCTTCAAACTTAATTACCCCCAACAGCAACAGCAGTCCCGCTCCGATAAAGGCCGCCACCATGCGGTGGATCTTTTCGGATACGATTACCACATAAGTGGCAATAAACACTACAGCTGCAACTATTACCTGATACTGTTCAGACACTAGAATGTACCCCTTAAGTTAGTTTGTCATTTATGAATAATGGATAAACAAAAAACGAGTACGGTTCATAAAACCATACCCGCCCCAGGCGCCTTTTTTTGTTTAAATAAACAAACCTTAACTTCCGCCCCCACCGGAACCTGACTGGCCTCCGCCGCCGTTTTGACCGCCGCCTGCTTGGGCGCCTGTTCCGTCGACGGTTTCAATTTTTTTGATTTCCCCATTAATTTGCATCTCAACTGTCTTTCCATCCTGGGTGGTTACCCGCAGGGTTGTTGTGCGTCCGCTTGGCCCTTGCTGCCCTTGCTGCCCTTGCTGTTGCTGTCCCTGTTGCTGTCCCTGTTGTTGTCCCTGTTGTTGTCCCTGTTGTTGTCCTTGCTGCTGTCCCTGCTGTTGACCACCTTGCTGCCCCTGCTGTCCCTCCTGGCCTGTCAGTTTGCCCCAGCGCTGCTCCAGCAGGTATGACTCGTCCTTTGTCACCAAACGCACCGGGGTAATCTTGGCAGGCACGTCAAAATCTCCGTTCTTGACCTGTTTCTCATACTGCCAGTGCCCGGTGGTGGCCAGGCCTACCGCGGCGTCGAAAGCATGCTGAGCCATGACCTCGGGCATGAGGTCCACCTCTGCTTTGTGGTCACCCGCCGCCAGCGCGCGGGAGGCCTGCTGGTCGGCGCCCACGCCCACGGTAATTACCCGCTGGCTCAAACCCCTGCTTTTCAACATCTCGGCGGCGGCGGCAGCCATCTTGCCGTCGGTGGCTAACACAGCGTCAATTTGGTTGTTGCTGCTCACCAGCGCCTGGTCAAGGGTTGCCGTTGCAAGCTGCGGATCGCCGCCATCGTGGTTTTTAGCCAGGACCACCCTTACTTGAGCCTGGCCATTGAGGTTAGCAAGTACCGAGGAGGCTATTTCCTTCGATGTCTGGTCGTTTTTATCTCCCATGAGCAGGACAGTATTCATCGGTGTTGATTTACCTTGTGCCGCTGCCAGGAGGTAGCGTGCTTCAAGCTCCCCGGCCCTGGCGTGGTCTGAAGCAATATAGCCGTCTACAGGGGAATTTGTTGGGAGTGTCTCAAAAGCAATCACCTTGATATTGGACTGGGCCAGCTTGCGCACAAGCCTGGGAGCCGCCGCCGGATCAACCGCCTGGAGGATGACAGCCTTAATATTCTGGCCGGCCAGTTGGTCCAGGTCTTTTTCTTGCTGTATGGGGTCGTTCCTGGCATCCAACCAGGTGATGCTGATCTTTTGCTGACCGCCGCCTTGATTCCCCTGGGCGCCTCCACCTTGGGTCTGGACCGGTACTACATCCTGCTCGTTCTTGCTGCTTTGTGTGCTCTGCTGTCCACTTTGCTGACCGTTTTGCCCGCCCTGCTGATCGGTCTGACCCGTACGCCCGTTCATGGTCTTCTTTATAATCTGATTGCCATCCCTCTCCATGCTGGCCAGGCTTACCGCTATCTTGATTTCCTGGCCGCCGCCGTTACTGGCCGGCTTTCTCTGCGCCTCCTTTTTGCCACACGCGTGAAGAAAAGGGATGATGGCCATGATGATAAGAATTAAAATTAATTTTCTTTTACCGCCACTATGTGAAGAACTTTCCAAACCAATCACCCCATTGTTTTTCTTGCTGATATTATGCTTAAAATGCTGTCTAAATATTGAATGAATGGTCGGATGAAATATATGGGAATTATTGTATATTACTGTAGAAGGCCCTTCTATTTCCATCTAGTAAAAAATATAATATAGGGGAGGTGATTGGGATGAATTTAATGTCAATCTTAAAAACAATACCTATAACAGAAATGTCCCGCATAAGGGAAATAATGGTGGAAAAGACATCGACACTTCAACTGGACGCCGCCGTGCAAAACGCTCGTGAGGAATGGCGGCAGGCCTTAAAGGAACTGGACTACATCGATGGAGACCTGGCCGAATATGCCATTTTTAAAATCAACGCAGCTGAGCGGCGCTATATCGCCCTGCTGAACCAGGCCAGAAAAGAGGGCATTACTGCATGGCCGGATACAGAGTTTTCTCCTGTCCAGGAAATTTGTGAAGGAATCTGTTCTACTGAGATAAAAAATGCTACGGCTTTGTAGCTGGTGGCATTGGGACCGCAAGGAAAAAATAACCTCCTGATACAAGGCTTTAACCGCAACCTTTTTTGTACCGGGAGGTTAAAATTAATTTTATTTGTAAAATCTAGGATTCCGCGAGTCTCAGGAATTCGTCCCTTACTTTCTGGAAATCTTCCCATACCGGACGCTTCTTGCCGGAATCCCGCAGGAGGGCGGAAGGGTGAAAGGTAGGCATGATTTTAATGCCGCTTTTACTCACCAGCCACTGACCTCGCATTGGTGTAATGCTGGTGTCCGGATCAACCAGGTTCCGCAAAGCGCTGTTTCCTAAAAGGACAATAATACCGGGGGAAACCAGCTCAATCTGCCGGTAGAGCCAGGGCAGGCAAGCTTGCGCCTCTTCCGGCCGCGGCGCCCTGTTGCCGGGCGGACGACATTTAACCACATTGGCTATATAGGTATGGGCAAACCTTTCCAGGCTGATGGCTTCCAGGATTTTATCAAGCAGCTGGCCCGCCCTACCCACAAAAGGCCGCCCTAGCCGGTCTTCATCCGCCCCGGGTCCCTCACCGATCAGCATTAAGCGCGCATTCGGATTTCCCTCTCCGAAAACTACCCTGGAACAGCCGTCCCGCAGTGCGCAGCGAGCGCATCGCACGGTCAGGTCTTTTAGTTCAGCTAAACTATTAATTTCGCTCAAGTTGTGGTCCGGGCGGTAAATTACCGGGTTCATCGTCGCTTCTTCCACCCTTTCCCAAATAAAAACCACGGCGCCGGCAAAACCCGGTATTCCGTGGAATTAAAGTCCGCCTGTTATGCCCGCTCCAGGATGATCTTGTGGTCTACCAGAGCCAGCTCCACGATCTTGGCCTTGATCATTTTCCTTTTGCCAAAGATATCCTCCAGCATCAGGCCATCTTCGTGGGGAAGTACACGGTCAACCATCTCCAGGAACAGTTCATCTTCTTCGCCCTGCTTTCTCAGGTAAGCATTCGCCTCGCACATCAAAGCACACCTCCCTTGAAAAAAACCACCAAGGTATATCCCAGGTGGGACAGAGCCTTCGTGGCTTTGTTTTTCAACCTGATGTCAACCCTGTCCAGGCCTCCTTGGCCTGCCTCTGTGATGATTATATCCCCATCTTTTTAAATGTGTCAACTTCTAATTTTACCCCACCATTGCTGCAGCCACCGCCCCAACGGCCCGGTCGTCATCATTTCGACGTACTGGTCCTCATCCTCCCCTGGTACCGGAAGCAGACCCCAGTTCAACCCCTGAACGGGCGGCCGGATGGTGGCCCGCCGGGGTTCTCTTGACGTGTGGCTGAAGTAATCTACCGTTACGGGGCAAAATGTCCCTTTCAGGCGCTGGAATAAAGCGTCGCGGCCAGCCACCGTTTCGCCGTTCAAAGCCAGGATTACATCTCCGGAACGCAAACCCGCCTGCCAGGCGGCCCCCCCGGGTTGCACGTCAAGCAGCCTGACTCCCTTTTCAGGCGGCACGTACAAGGGGGGCTTCACGATTTCAATCCTCCGGCCGGCAAAAATAACCGCCTCGTGGCCCAAAAATGAGAATACTGCCGCAGCCAGCGCCAATGTCTCACTATGCTGGGCCAGTACCGCCAAGACCAGCAGGGTCAGGCTGTAGGCGCCAAGAAATAGAGCGGTGAGACGGCTTTTTTCCTGAGGGCTCCTGGCCGTGGCGATGTCACCGTAACCAAGGCCCGCCACCACAGGCAGCAGCGCATAGATCAGGTCCTGAGGATTGCCTGGCACACCCGTCTTGAGCAGCGGCCACCATTCCGGCATATTGATACCGTTTTCTACCGTGCCGCCGGTCACAACCGCCAGTACAACTATAGGAATAGGCCAGAATTTTTGCAGCGTAAACCCACCGGTAACCTTACCGCCATGCCCTTTGATGTATGCCGGAACCGCCCCCAGGTGCCCGCTGGCCAGGATTAAAAAACTCTCCACCATATGCAGCACGGCAACCAGGGCTATAATCTGCGGCACGTTAATATCAGGAAAACCCAGGGTCAGGTTGGACAGCGCCAACACCCCGCCGGCGTAGGAAAAGCACAAAAACCGCATATTGATCAGCATCAACAAAATTGCCACCGGCCACAGGTAAATCAGCCCGGATTCGGAAAGCGTCAGGCCAATTACAACCATCACTATGCTGCCGGCCAACCCCCCCAGCAGCCCAAAGCCGGCGGCAACCAGGGTACTGGGGAAGATCCGCCCGGCGCCCCGCCCGAAAAAGCTTTCCCGTACTTTTTCCATACGTCTGTACTGAACGGCGATTAAGACCATTACCACCAGGAAAATAGATAAAAACTGCGGGTCCATAAAGGCGCCGAGAAAAGCTTGCAGGATTAGCGGGATTATCAGCAGGAAGGGAAACAACTCCTTCACCTCATCCAAGCTCAGGCAAAAATATTCAACCCTGAAAATAAGTGCTCCTAAATTTATCACAAGCAGCGAGTACTGACTTCAGGTCATGTTAAAAAGCCGCGGGGAAACCCACGGCCGTAAAAGTATTTATCCCGCAATCTTTTGCTTCATTAATTCAACAGCCCGGTCAAGCTGTACGTCAAGGACACTATTCTCCTCCGGTTGCACCAGCACGTCCGGCTGGATGCCTATTTCATGGATGTCGTTGCGGTTGGGCGTGAGGTAGCGGGCTGTGGTAAGTTTCAACCCGGCCCCGTTATCGAGGGGAAATACGGTTTGCACAATCCCCTTGCCGAAAGTTTTGACGCCGACCAGAGTCCCCGCGCCGGTGTCTTTTACCGCCCCGGCCAGAATCTCCGCCGCGCTGGCGCTGCCCCCGTTAATTAACACGATCAGGGGAAGCTGGGCCGTCCGGCCCTCGGAAGAGAACTCCTGATCCCTGCCAAAACGGTAGTCGATAAAGACAATGGGGCCCTTCGGGATAAAATTCTTGGCTACGTTAACCGCGGCGATAAGCTCCCCGCCGGGGTTGTCCCTGAGATCCAAAATTAGTCCTTTAACCTGCTCTTTTTGCAGCTTGGCCAGGTTTTCCTTCATCTCATCGGAGGTGTGCTCGGTAAACTGGCTGACCACAGCATAGCCAATAGCCGTGCCGGGGAGTACCTGGCTCTCTACCGTGGGAACGCTGATTTCCTCCCGGATTAACTCTCTGGTGAACTGTAGGGGCTCAGTCGTTTCTTTCCGGTCAATGGTTAGAGTCACTTTAGAGCCCACTTCCCCGCGCATGAGGCTGATCGCTGTTTCCAAATCAATCCCTCTGGCGTCACGGTCATCGATTTTAGTGATGACGTCTCCGGCAACAATGCCTGCTTTAGCAGCCGGTGTACCCTTATAGGCTCTGACCACCGTCAGGTACTGATCTTTGATTCCCACCAGAATGCCCAACCCCCCAAAGGACCCCTTAATCTGCTCATGAAGCTGGGCATAAGTTTTAGGGTCCAGATAAACCGAGTAGGGGTCGTTTAAAGAACCCACCATCCCTTTAATGGCGCCGTCCACCAACTGGGTCGTGTCAACCGTCTGGAGGTACTGCGTCCGGACCAGGGTAACCACCTTCACCAGGTTGCCCAGGTGTTTGTAATTGGTGGCCAGAAGAATTCCCCCGGCCAGAAAAACGATCACTATCAAAACCGCCAGGACCGAAAAGAGCCTGCCGCCCCTGCCCCTGAAGAAGGATTGCTTAGATTCCAAATAGATGCACCGCCCTATCTTTGTACATACGTTATTATACTACTACAATCTGGTAAACATGTCCAATATCAAGCCCGCGCGCTTAATATTTTGTTCTTGCAAAATAAAAACCACCCTGGAAGCGGCGGCCTCATCCTGTCGGGCGGTAATCCGGCAGGGCATAACCGCCTGACATCCCGAGCATTATATTATGAAAGGGCCGGCTTTGGTCCGGCCCTCCCATTTCAACCTTACAAGGCTAATTTACACTAAAAATAATTGAGCGGGTTCACCGGGTTCCCGTTCACCCGCACTGAGAAATCCAGGTGCGGCCCGGTGGAAAGACCTGTGCTGCCTATCTTGGCGATAGTGTCGCCTTTCCTGACTTCCTGCCCGTAGCTCACCAGTTGGGCGGACAGGTGGGAATAAAGTGTGGTCAGGCCGCCGCCGTGGTCAATCATCACAACATTGCCGTAACCGTCCATGGAACCCACGTCGATGACGGTACCGTCCTGTGCCGCCACCACCGCGGCTCCGTAGTTGCCCGGGATATCAATTCCGTTGTGCATGCGGCTGGTCCCAAGGATGGGATGGACACGGGGCCCGAAATAGGAGGATATCGAGCTGCAACTGGGTACCGGCCACGCAAAAGGGCCCTCGGATTGCGGCCGGTCAGGATTGGATTGGTTTCGGGCTATCTCTCTCAGGATTTCTTGTTCCTGCGCCTCCAGCCGGGCGGCCTCTGCCTCGAGGTCCCACATATTATCCTTGGCCTGGCTCAAAAGAGCATTTTTCTCCCCCTGTTTCATGGCCAGTTCCTGGCGGGCGGATTCCTGTTCCGCTATCAGCGACTGGAGTTCTTTTTGCTGTTGATCCTGTTCTTCCTTTTTGGTGTTCAACTTTTCACGGTCTGCTTTGACCAGGTCAATAGTGGAGACGTCCTGCTGGATCACCCTTCTCAGCAGTTCAAAGCGGTTTACAAAGTCACTAAAGTCCTTGGACTCAAATAGTACCTCCATATAACTGACATTGCCCGCCTCATAAATGTTGCGCACACGTTTGTTAAGCAGTTCGGTACTCTGGTTGAGCCTAACCTCGGCCTCTTCGAGCTCTTTCTCGGTCCTGGCCAGGTTATTCCTGACCTGTTCCAGGCTTACCTCAAGCTCGTTGATTTTTAAGTTTTTTTCATTGATTGACTGGTTAAGATACGCTACCTGGCTGGTATAATCACTTACCACACCTCTGGCCTTATTGGTCTCGACTCTTTTCTGCTCCAACTGCGTCCTGGTTTGTTGCAGCCGGTCTTCCAGTTCGTCGCCAAAGGCGATACCGGCCCCCAGTAGAAAAACCAGCGCCAGCGCCATCGGCAATACCCTCTTCTTAATCAAACCCGCGGCCACATCAATCACTCCTGATTCTTTTTAGGCGTTTAAAAACTTACGCAAACTGATCATACTGCCGGCCACCCCGATCCCCAGGCCCAGGCCCAGCAAAGCCTCTACAAGGGGAACAAGCACGCTGCGGTCACTAACCAGTTGGAAAAAAGGCAGGGATATCTCAATTCTGTCGATCAATGAGAGATACCCAAAATATACGGCGATAACGGCCAGTAAAGAGCCGGTCAGTCCCAGAAACATTCCTTCCAGCAGAAAGGGGAAGCGCACAAACCAGTTGGTGGCCCCCAGCATCTTCATAATCCCTATTTCTTTGCGCCTGGCAAAAACAGAAAGGCGGATGGTGGTGGCAATCAGGAAAACCGCCGCAATCCCCAACAGGAGCATGGTCACCAAACCGGCGGTCCGCACCCACTTGCTGAGGGCCAGTAGCTTTTCCACTACCCCTTGCCCGTACCGCACCTGGTCCACCTGTTCGAAGGATTCCAGTTGGCGGGCCAGGGGCTCCACCTGTTCAACAGAGATGGTTTTGATGCGTAAAGCATCCGGCAAGGGGTTCTTTTCCTCCAGCCCGGCCAGGACATCCTGGTTGTCGCCAAGGTTTTTTTTCATTTCTTCCAGGGCTTGCGCCTTGGAGACAAAATGAACTTCAGCCACTTCAGGCTGGCCCTTGATCCGGTTTTCCAGTTCCTTGATCTGGTCGGAGCTCGTCTCATCTTTTAAAAATACGGATATTTCAACACTGGATTCCAAATTGGCTGCGATGTTGTTGGCGTTCAGCACCAGCAAAAGGGAACTGCCCAAAATTAACAGGGACACGGCAACGACCCCAATTGAGGCTAATGACAGCCAACTGTTGCGCAAAACCGACTGGAAGGCTTCGCGAAAATAATATTTTATTGTGCTAAGCCTCACAGCGGTAAGCACCTTCTTTCTCGTCCCGCACCAGCTTGCCGCCGGCCAGCTCAATTACCCGTTTTTTCAAGGAGTCTACGATATCCCAGGCATGGGTGGCCATAATGATGGTGGTGCCGCGAAGGTTGATGTCCAAAAGCAGGTTCATCAGCTCCCAGGAGGTTTCCGGGTCCAGGTTCCCCGTAGGCTCGTCGGCGATAATTAAAAAAGGGTTATTAACGATAGCCCGCGCGATGGAAACCCGCTGCTGTTCACCACCCGAGAGGTGCTGGGGGAAAACATCGGCCTTGGCGTCCAACCCCACCATGGAAAGCACCGTTGGAACCGACCTTTTAATGTCCCGCCGCGCGGCTCCTATTACCTCAAGGGCAAACGCCACGTTCTCGAATACGGTTTTCTGGGGGAGCAGGCGGAAGTCTTGAAATATCATCCCGATTTTGCGGCGCAGGTAGGGAACTTCACCCGGCCGCATGCGCACCAGGCTTTTGCCGTCTAAAATGATCTGGCCGCGGCTGGGCAGTACCTCCCGGTAAAGCAGTTTGGTAAGAGTCGATTTACCGGCCCCGCTGGGACCAACCAGAAAAACAAATTCACCCTTGTGTATACGCAGGGTCACGTCTGAAAGAGCCTTAACTCCATTGTCGTAAGTCTTGGTCACATTGTACAACTGGATCAACCGCCGCACCTCGCTTTTCATTCACTGGCTTTTTGCTCGTCTGTAAATGGCGGTGTTTACCAGCGCTAAAATTTTTATGATATAAGGCGCCTGATCTGTACGCTTGGCGACGGCGCTCTACATATCACATGGATATTCGACTTAGGTATTCGACGGATATTGTGATAATCCTTCTCAAAAAGGCAGAAAATGAAAAATCTCAAAGCTTACTTGTACTCCTTAAAACCCTCGCCGAGGACCTCGTGCACATCAGCCAGAATTACAAAGGCTCGCGGGTCCACCCCATGCACAATTTCCTTGAGACGGGTAACCTCCGCACGGTCGACTACCGAAAGCAGGACCTCCCTCCGGGCACCGGTATAGACACCTTGGGCGGGCCAGGCGGTTGCTCCCCGGTCCAGGCCGGCCAGGATCGCCTCAGCTATCTCGTCCGGACGTTCGGAGATAATCAGGAAGGCCTTGGCATAGCTGATCCCTTCCTGCACCACGTCAATCAGCCAGGCGGTGATAAATATTGTGATCAGGGCATACATGGCCAACTCTGCCGAACGAAAGGCAACCCCCGCTGCTAAAACCACGGCGCCGTCCACCAGGAACAGCAGTTGACCGATGTTTACCCCGGTATATGTGCGCAGGACCGCAGCTGCCAGGTCGGTGCCCCCGGTAGTCCCCCTGTGTCTGAATACAAGGCCCATACCTAACCCCGTCAGAACTCCCCCGAAAAGGCTGGCCAGCAGGATATCATTGGTTGGTACCGGCAAGGCCGGGGCCAGCAGGTCCACAGCCAGTGAAAGCGTGATTGTGCCATACAGGGAACGAAAGCCAAAACGAAGTCCCAGGCGGTAAATACCCATGGCAAAGAGAGGTATGTTCAGAGCGAGGATGGCGGCCCCCACCGGCGCCCCGACCAGATAATGAAGAATGGTGGCGATACCGCTGACACCCCCGGCCGCGATTTTGTTGGGGATCAGGAACATATCCAGTCCCAGGGCGACCAGCAGAACTCCTAGAGTTACTCCCGCAATCTCGTAGACTGTTTTCATCAAGGCTCCATCCCGCATAGATGAACTTACTGTCAGCAACCTAAACTTTATCATGTGGAGAAAAGCATATTTTTAGACAATGACTTGGGAGTCCTAACCCCAAGCCCACTACCTCAGAGGCTTTTCGAGAACGTCAGAACACAGAACTGCCTTTTTTACTTATCACAAAACCTGTTCCCGAAAAGACCTAACTTGCGGGTTTGGGGTTAAAAATAGTCGTAGGCCGTAAGGCATAAGGCGTAAAAAATAATAGCACGAGATCATCTACCTACCTTTTTTAATAACCTTACACCCTACGCCTGACCCAGATACAAGTCAGTATAAGCCTACGCCCTACGACTGACCGGTAAGAAATGCAGTATAAGCCTGCACCTGGGTGCGTTCCGTAGCGCGTGCGTTGCTTGCAGTAAAGCCTAAATAGCGCGTAGCCAGCGGATGGCTGTCTGTAGATGCGGTCGATATGACGCTCTTGTTGCTCAGTCGATATGACGCTCTTGTTGCTCAAATGTAGAATTGCGAAGAGAGCGGAGGATAACCCCAAACCCACTACCCCAGAGGCTTTTTGAGAACCAGTTGTTCTTTAAATTTCCCGTAAAAAAAAGAAGCTCCCGCAGGAGCTTCTTCCAACAGCTATATTTTATTACTCGCGCCGCGGGCCTTTTCCCTCAGGTAGGCGGAGATGAAGGAGTCTATTTCACCGTCCATTACCGCATTGACATTGCCCACTTCTTCCCCGGTACGGTGGTCCTTGACCAGGCTGTACGGGTGAAAAACATAGGACCTGATCTGGCTGCCCCAGGCTATTTCCTGCTGGTCACTGCGCAGGGCGGCAATTTCAGCCTCTTTCTTGCGCAGCTCAATATCGATCAGTTTGGCCCTGAGCATCTTCATGGCCGCCAGACGGTTGGAGATCTGGGAGCGTTCATTCTGGCAGTTCACCACTATCCCCGTAGGGAGATGGGTAATCCGTACCGCCGAATCAGTCTTGTTAACGTGCTGGCCTCCCGCTCCGCCGGAACGAAAGGTGTCAATCTTTAAATCTTCCGGGTTAATCTCTACCTCTACGTCATCTTCCGCCTCAGGCAGGACATCCACGGATGCGAAAGAGGTATGGCGGCGTCCGGCCGCGTCAAAGGGGGAAATCCGCACCAGCCGGTGCACTCCTTTTTCCGAACGGAGATAACCGTAGGCATTGGGACCGCTGACCTCGATGGTGGCGCTCTTGGTACCGGCCTCATCTCCCGGCAGCAGATCCAGGATTTCCACCTTGAAGCGGCGCCGCTCGGCCCACCGGCTGTACATGCGCAGGAGCATTTCAACCCAGTCCTGCGCCTCGGTGCCCCCGGCCCCCGCGTGCAGGGCCAGGATAGCATTGCCACGGTCGTAAGGCCCGTTCAGGAGCACGGCCAGTTCCAAATCCGCTACCCTTTGCTGGACAGCGTTAAGCCCCTCCTCTACTTCCGCGGCGATTTCCTGGTCATCAGCCTCCTCGCCGAGTTCACAAAGTATTTCCAATTCCTCAAAGTCTCTGGCCAGCGTCTCAAAGACAGCGACCTTATCCCGCAATGCCGACACCTGCTGGACCACCTTCTGGGCCTTTTCGGGTTCGTCCCAAAAACCCCCGTCCAGCATTTGCTTTTCCAAACGCTCGATTTCGTTCCCTTTTTCAGCTATGTCAAAGAGAAACCCTCAAATCTTCAACTCGTCTGCCAAGGGGCTCCAGGTCCCGTTTTAATTCTGAAAACATGGCACACCTACCTTTTTGCTATTTAAACCGCTGCCGCCCGGCCGCAGCACTTCTTGTACTTCTTACCGCTGCCGCAGGGGCACGGGTCATTCCTTCCCACTTTGTCTTCCCGGCGGGCCGGTTGTTTCTGTCCCTCTTCCGCATAGCGGTTTTCCACCACCTGGCGGGCTTTTTCCTGCTGGGGCCGAACCAGGTTCACCCGGAAAATGTAGCGGACCACCTCGTCCTGGATGGTATCGATCATGTTTTGGAACATCTCGTAGCCTTCAAACTTGTACTCAATGAGGGGGTCCTTCTGTCCGTAGGCACGGAGGTTGATACCCTCACGCAGCTGGTCCATGGCGTCCAGGTGGTCCATCCACTTTTCGTCAACAATGCGGAGCATGACCGCCCGCTCAATCTCCCGCATGGTTTCCGGACCAAGTTCCTCTTCCCTGGCCTCATAAGCCTCACGTGACTTTTCCACCAGGAATTCCTGCAGTTCGTTGCGGCCCATGTCTTCCAGGTCATCCGGGGTAAACGTGTGGCCGGGCAGGAAATACTGTTCGGCATATTCCAGGAGTCCTTTTAAATCCCATTCCTCGGGTATAACCCCCTCCGGGGCATAGTTTCCAACAGCCCGCTGGACGCAGCTTTCAATCATGTCCCGGATATTGTCTTTCAAATTCTCTCCGGTAAGGACTTGGCGCCGCTGGGCGTAGATCAGTTCCCGCTGCTGGTTCATTACGTCGTCGTACTCGAGTACGTGCTTGCGGGTGTCGAAGTTGCGGTTCTCCACACGCTTCTGGGCTGTCTCGATTGACTTGGTGATCATGCTGTGCTCGATCGGCACGTCCTCTTCAATGCCGAGACGGTCCATGATACCCGAAATATTATCCGAACCGAACAGGCGCATCAGGTCATCTTCCAGAGAGCTGTAGAACTGGGTGGAGCCGGGATCGCCCTGCCGCCCGCAACGGCCGCGCAGCTGGTTGTCAATCCGCCTGCTTTCATGGCGCTCGGTCCCAAAGATGTGCAGGCCGCCAAGCGCCACCACGCGCTGCCGTTCCTCTTCAGTCTGCCGCTGGTATTTCTCAAGCAAGGACTGATAAGCCTGTTCATCTGTTTCGGCCGGAGCGCCCGTGAGTTCACCCGCTGTTTCGAAATTATGTTCCTGCTTTCTTAGCTCCTGGCGGGCCAGAAACTCGGGGTTGCCGCCCAGCACGATGTCGGTACCGCGTCCGGCCATGTTGGTGGCAATGGTTACGGCGCCGAGCCGCCCGGCTTGGGCCACGATCTCGGCCTCTTTATCGTGGTACTTGGCGTTGAGGACCTGGTGGGGAATACCTTTTCGCTTCAGCATACCGCTTAAGACTTCTGATTTTTCAATCGAGATGGTGCCGACCAGGACCGGCTGGCCCTTGGCGTGACGCTCGGCGATCTCATCGACCACCGCGCGGAACTTGGCCTGCTCCGTTTTATAGATCACGTCGGACAAATCTTTACGGATCATCGGCTTATTGGTCGGAACGACCACCACGTCCAGGCCGTAAATCTTTTTAAACTCCTGTTCCTCGGTTTCCGCGGTACCGGTCATACCGGCCAGTTTATCGTACATCCTGAAGTAATTCTGGAAGGTGATCGTTGCCAGGGTCTGGGACTCCCGCTCGATCTTGACGCCCTCCTTCGCTTCAATAGCCTGGTGCAGTCCATCGCTGTAACGGCGCCCGAACATCAGCCGGCCGGTAAACTCGTCGACGATAATGACCTCGCCGTCCTTCACCACGTAGTCCTTATCCCTCTTCATCAGCCCGTGAGCCTTAAGAGCCTGGTTTAAATGGTGGGTCAGCTCGATATTTTTATCATCATACAGGTTTTCCACGCCGAGGATTTTCTCCACCTTGGCCACTCCGGACTCGGTGATCGTGGCGCTGTGGGCCTTTTCATCCACGTTGTAGTCTACATCACGGCTTAGCCGCGGCACAATCTTCGCAAAAGTATAGTACAGGTCGTTCGATTTCTCCGCCTGGCCGGAGATAATCAGAGGAGTCCTGGCCTCGTCGACGAGGATGCTGTCCACCTCGTCCACGATGGCGTAGTTGAGTTCCCGCTGGACCAGGTGGTCCGGGTGATGGGCCATATTGTCACGCAGGTAGTCAAAACCAAACTCGTTGTTGGTCCCGTAGGTGACATCGGAAAGGTAAGAACGCCTGCGCTCATTCCAGTCCAGCCCGTGTACGATCAGTCCCACACTTAAACCCAGGTAGCGGTAAATCTGGCCCATCCACTCGCTGTCGCGGCGGGCCAGGTAGTCGTTCACCGTAACCACGTGGACCCCTTTGCCGGTCAGGGCGTTCAAGTAAACCGGCAATGTGGCCACCAGGGTTTTTCCTTCACCGGTCCTCATTTCGGCGATGCGGCCCTGATGCAGCACCATGCCGCCCATCAGCTGGACGTCAAAATGCCTCATTCCCAGCACCCGCCGGGAAGCCTCCCGCACTACGGCAAAGGCCTCGGGCTGGATCTCGTCCAGCGTTTCCCCCCGCTCCAGCCTGGCCTTAAAAGCCGGGGTCATGGCCTTAAGCTCGTCCTCCGATAAACGCATCATGGCAGGTTCATGCTGATTGGTTTCATCCACGACCCGCTGCAGCTTTTTGACCTCGCGGGCATTATCATCAAGCCAGTTCTTTATAAACCCGAGCATTTAAACCACCTCTTTCCAGCAAATCCTGTCAAAGCATCTTTAGTTCATTCCTAATAAGAGAGTACGGCGCGCGGAGCAATTCAACAACAATTGTGGTGCGATTGAAATCGCGCCTGCACGTTATATCTTTATCCTTTGCCGGCGGCACACCAGCGTTATGTGAACTACCCTGAACGCCCCTCCATCCGGAAAACCAGCCATGTAGGAAGTTCCCGGAAACAGGAGGCAGGCACAAAACGTTTAACTATATTAACTATCCAAATATTATACTTCATCCAACTGGAAATCGTCAATGTTTGGGAGACCAAGAACGGCGCACCCCAGGGCGCGCCGAAAAGTCTTACTGATTCCAACAGGTTGTAAAGATATAATTTTCCGGTTAAAACTCAGGCTCGATCAGGCCGTAGTTACCGTCCTTGCGTTTGTAAACTACGTTCACCTGCTCTGTCTCAGCATTGGAGAACACAAAGAAATTATGGCCCAAGAGGTTCATCTGGAGAACGGCCTCATCCACCGGCATAGGTTTGATGGCAAAGCGCTTGGTCCTTACCATCCTCGGTGTATCTTCCTCAAGCGCTGCCGGAACCCGCTGGTCGTTGACATACCGGACGCCCCTCTTTTGCAGCTTGCCCTTGTATTTACCAATCTGCTTCTCAAGCTTTTCCACCACCAGGTCGATGGAGGCATACATATCGCCGGTTGATTCTTCCCCCCGCAAAATCATCCCGTTAATGGGAATGGTTACTTCAATCCGGTGCGAATCCTTTTCAACCGTCATGGTCACCTGGGCGTCCCCCAGATTGTCAATGTATTTATCCAGCTTGCCGACTCGCTTACCGACGTATTCCTTTAATGCGCTCGTGACTTCAATGTTCCGGCCGCGTACTTGTACGTTCATCCACCAACACTCCTTCCACTCTCTATTAGTATATTATTACCCAAACAAGTAAAAAATCCTGCTAAATAAGGGCGGAGAAGCAAAAACCCCAGGCTTTAGCTGGGGCGTAGCGAACATTTATAATTTAACAACGTTGGCCGCCTGCGGCCCCCGCGCGCCTTCGACGATATCAAATTCAACCTTTTGACCCTCGTTTAAGGTCTTAAAGCCTTCTTCATTAATCGCCGAGAAGTGGACAAAAACATCTCCACCATCCTCCCGCTCGATGAAACCATAACCCTTTTCCTGGTTGAACCACTTGACCTTACCTAACACAAACATACCTCCTAAAGCTTGTTACTGCGAGCATTCAACCTAACTAAGGAAATAGTATCACAGGGAAAATATCATTGTCAAGCGTTGCCACTATTGATCCTGGTTTCTAAAATCGACGGGATCACGGCGACGGTATCACACCAGGTTGAAGTAAAGCATGCCGGCCATGGAATGTCGAAAAATTCCTTGTTGATCAGTGTTTGTGAAGAAAAGCCTGTGGATAATGTGGATAAACGTGTTAATAACTTATAAAATCAACAGCTGAAGTGTTGAATACTTCCTTAACGAACAAAATGTTTTGTCATAATATGTAAATCGCTGGCACGTTTCTTGTAGAATATTTGAAACAAAAGAATGCCTCAAGGGCAACACCCAAACACCTGTGCCAGGAGGTCCTGGCGAAAAGGACACACCCCTTGGCGATTGGTTTTCTCTTAGTGGTGAAAAACTGCAGATTCGTAAAAAACCAGGTGTAGAAAGCCATTATTTATACTGAAACCTCAAATATAACGACCTGTTGCCGCGAGTCAAGCCCAGGACCTGCCAGGCCTCTACTGCCGTAAAGTTGCGGCAACTGCAGACATAGCGCTGCCGGTGGTGAATATTCCAAAACGTCTCAAAGGCAAGTTCCGCTTCCTCTATGATGGACTGCTCTCACCGGGCTAATCTTACTTCACCTCAAAGTACCTCCAATTTGCAGGGTCCGATGGTTTCAACCATTTTAAAACAAAGCTACTTTCATTTGCGGGTACATAGAAACAAATCCCACCGGTAATTTCTTTCCCGTTGTATATTTCTCCGTACAGCTCCTTGAAGCGCCCGCTGTCAGGTAATTCAACAGATGCTTGATAGGATCTAAATACTTCATTTTCATCTAGGCGCCCCTCTAATTGGAAGTCATAAGAATTAACAAGTGGCGATTTTTTGCCGGAAATATTTTTTACGTTTATGGAAATTAGAATATACTTTTTCCCATCCTCAGGCGGTTCGTTAGATGTATTTACATTTTTAACCATCTTCCAGGCCTCAGTACCCTGGATACACCCTTTGACGCTTATCTGTAAGCCGTCTTGCGTGATAAGACTCTGGCCGGCCGGTAACGGATTGGCCCGGCTAAGACCTGCCGGCCCTGCAGGTGTGGAAGATACAGGGGCCGATGAGGTTGTAATAAGTACCGAGTTCGCGGCTTCATCCCAACCAACATTTGCCCCCAACGCCTCAGCGACGAACCGGGCCGGTATCATAGTCCTGCCGTCTATCACCTGCGCTGGAACATCCAGGTGAACGGGTGCGCCGTTTTTAAATGCCTGACCACCTATAACCAATTTTAATTCAGTATGATCCTTTTTTGCTGTCACAGTCTGTGTAGTATCGTCCCAATTGACTTCCGCACCCAGGGCTTCAAATATAGTCCTGAGAGGGACCAATGTTCTGCCGTTTTCAATAGTTGGTTGGACATCGAAGCTGAGGGTTTGCCCATCAAGAACCACCTGGGGCGCAGCTTGGGCAAAGCCGGCAAAGGAAAACTGTATATACAGAATAATAACGACGAAAAAATATTTACGCAAATTGATCTTCTCCCTTATAATCTCACTTTTTATCATAATTGCTTGATTATTCTTAGGCTTTCACATTAAGCAAAACATGCCGTATGGATATCGTCTTTTTGCTCATATAGGCCGGCTCGCACACAGCGCGTACCTGAACCTGTGTTTATAGACATATCCATCGTTCACCGATTATTAAACTCCTTAAATATAACGGCCCGTGGCCGCAGTCAGGCCGAGCGCCTGCCTGGCCCCGGCCCGCCTTAGTGCTGCCGCAGCCGCAGACATGGTGCTGCCGGTGGTGAAAACGTCGTCAATGATTAAAACCACCTGATCCCGGATTACATCAGGCCTCTTCACGCTAAACGCGCCTTTAAGGTTAGATTCTCTGGCAACCCGGTTCAGCCCGGCCTGGGGAAGAGTATCAAAGTCCTTGACCAGGCAACTCCCGTTAACAGGCATACCCAGCGCCCTGCCCACCTCAACAGCCAGCAGCTCTGCCTGGTTGAACCCCCTTAAGCGCAGCTTTTCCCTGGACAGGGGCACCGGTACAATAAGGCCGGCCGTCTGGTAGCGGGGTTCCAACCTGTACGCATCAACCATCAGCGCCGCCAGGTGGATGGCCAGGCTGCGGCGCCCGGCATACTTGAAGCGGTGGATAGCTTCTTTTAATACCCCTTCATATGGTCCGCCGGCCCGGGCCAGGGTAAAGGGCCACTCCCTTTTACGGCAGTCGTAACAAAGGTGTCCGGCGCCGTTATGCCTTAGCGCCGCCCCCTTTTCAGCCAGCCGGCCACAGCGGGTGCAAGGCCGTTCCCCATGATAGCTCCCCATAGTAGCCAGGCAACCGCCGCAGAGCTCTCCTCTTGGGCTGGCTGCGCCGCAAAACGGACATTCCGGCCTGCGAGGGAAAATCAAATCCAGCAGGTCTTTCCAGATGGTCAGCAAATAGTGTCTCCCTCCATCTGCTTACTGCTGCTTGCTACGATTTACTCGACAATGGAGACGGCGGCTGCAACGACCCGGTTCCCGCCAGCCTCCTTGGCCTTGTCCAGGGCGCGCTGGCCGGCCAGCAGCAGGCCGGTCAGGTCCCCGGCGTCCCGGGGAAATTCAGCCAATCCGACACTGACGGTAATCCTCGTACTCACACCCCCCGCACGCCGGAAAGCATGCTCGCGAACTCTTACTCTCAAGTCTTCTGCTATACCCATCAACCGCGCCCCCTCCGCGCCGGGCAGGAGGAGAACAAACTCGTCCCCGCCGTAGCGGGCAATCAGGTCGTCCCTGCGGGCGTCCTCTTCAACCAGCGCGGCCAGTTCGGCCAGAACCCTTTCCCCGGCCTGGCGCCCGTAACGCAGGTTATAGTTTTTAAAACGGTCTATGTCCACCAGGACCATCCCCACCGGATACCCGGCCTCACCAGCGCTATCACACAGTTCTGCCGCCAGTTCGGCAAAACTGCTGAAATTGATCAGCCCGGTGAGGGTATCATGGGATAACACCTGTCCCAACCGGTCATGCAAAACGGAGTTTTCAACCGCCACGGCTGCCTGGCTGCACAGTACGGCCACGATATGCAGGTGGTTTTGATCAAAGGCCAGCGGCCGCTTATCGCCCAGCACCACTACTCCCAGGGTTTCCCCCCCCGCACACAGCGGCGCCACGATTAACGAACGCATCACCTGGCACAGGCCGGTATCACTCCTTGTACGGGGATCGAGCCTGGCATCGTAAATGATTTCCGGCTCCCTGTTGGCAACTACCGACCCGGTTATACCCTCCCCGGTGTAAACTGCCGTGGAACCAAGCTGTTTAGCGTATGGCCCGTCAATGGCCGCCGGAAGGTAAGTATCCCTTTCGCCGGACCGGAAGTAGGCTGCCGCGCTATGGTAGTGAATAGCCTTCCTGGCGTTGGTCAGGACTTGCTCGAGAATTTTAACCGAGCCGGGGTTTTCTTCCAGGTAACGCGCGGTTTCATAAAAAGCTGTAAGTTCCTTATTGGTAACCTGGAGCCGCACGTAGAAACGTAGAATAACCTGCAGTCCCAGTACGGAAAAAAAGAGCATCAGCGCGCCGGCCATGCCGACAAACGGGTAAATCATGGCGACCAACAGGCCCAGGGGCACGGTAAAGAGGTAGGTCAACCCGTCCCACTTGATCGTGTCAAGCCAGGCCAGATGCGGCATACACCGCCTTTGCGGCAGTAAATACAAATATACCAGCAGGTGGTTAACAACAATATAGGCGACCGTAAAAGCTATCAGGGGCAGGGCATTGGGCAGGCTGACCATGCCCGGAGCGCCGCCGCATAAGTAAAAAGCCCAGCCGGCGGACACCGCTGCCAGAACGTACTGTCCGGTATTGAAAAGTGTGGTACGCAGGGGGTTGCCCCGGTTGGCAATGCCCTGACCAAAAACCGTGGCAAGCCCGCTAACCCAGGCCGTGGCTGCCGGGCCGTAAATCAAAAATGTTGCTATGATCAAGGTAAAGGAACCCGAAAGCTGCCCGTGCGGAAAGGACACGGCCAGCAATTCGGCCAGCACTCCCAGAAAAACAATTACCAGCAGCTCACCGGTCTGGTCTAAATCCAGGGACGGGAAAAGGCGGCAGAGCTGCCACACCGCCAGGATCACTACCAGCCAGCTAGTTGTAAAATGGAAAAAACCCTCTTTAGGGCGCAAGAAAATCCACCTCGCCTGGTTATTTCGACAAACCGGAGGATTTACCTGCGTTTAAAGCTTTAAGTTGGCAAAATACAGGCGCGTTGAGCAGGGCGCTCCCGGTCAGCCCTCTGGTGTCAAAAAAATGATCGCCGGCAGGGTTCCTTTCCGCCTCCATAGCATTTCGTTCGTGGGTAAGGCCAAAGGGATAGACCCTTTGCAGGCGCGCCAGCACTTCCCGCGTTTGGTCGCTGGACCCGTCGTCAACCACCAGGATTTTCAGGTAGGGCATCCCCCTTGTGAAACGAATGAGTTTGCGCATAAAGCCCTCCACCCATGGCTCCTGGTCTTTCATCATGATTATGAGCCTGACCGCTTCATTACTCGACTTACGATATCGCTCCACCCGTTTGCTTAAGCAGCAAACGCCTATCAGCAACAGCATTGCCAGTGTCAGCAAAAAGACATGCACGGGCTTACCCCCCCCGATTTTTTTTACTGCACCTTATGCAGTACGGGGTCCGGGGGTGATTTCGGTGCAAGCAGGAAATAATTTGCACCGCGATGGCGGCATATGGAACGAACTTTTTTTCTCCCTCACACCGTGATTGTCACGTCCATATGCTAGGTAAAAAGGGATTGCTAAACATGTTTATCTTTAACCCCTTTAGAAGAAAAAAACAGCCGGAGAAAAACGTTAAGTCTTCTCATGCCGGAGACAGCCAGAACGGCAAAATTGAAAACCAACTGGAAATCACCATAGGGGGCATCCGGGTTAAAATAAACCGCTGCTCAACTTTCCCGCCTACCAATGAGCTTAGCGCGATCATCCCGCGGGCTGAAATTCGCCGCCGGTACTACAGCAACGGCAGGATAACCGCTGAAGAAGAAATTATTTTAAACAGCATTACCCTGGTTGACTCCCCCCGGCACTCAGAAAAAACCGGCGGCCCCCCCGCAGGCCCTGCGTCAAACCTGCCGGGGCAATCTTCAAGGGCGTGACACGACCTAAAATGCACTCACTATGGGTTAGTTGAAATGTCTATCTAAAATAAAAATGCAGGCGCTAATTCTCCACCTGCATTGAAAAATGCTACAGTCCGGCCCCATGCCGGAGAGCTTCCGCTTTGTCGGTCCGCTCCCAGGGTAAATCCAGGTCGTTGCGCCCGAAATGCCCGTACGCGGCAACCTGCCGGTAGATGGGGCGGCGCAGGTCCAGTTCCTTGATAATGCCGGCCGGTCTCAGATCAAAGTGCTCGCGGACCAGGTTGACCAGGGTCTGTTCATCTACTTTGCCAGTTCCAAAAGTTTCTACGGAAATAGATACCGGGCGGGCCACGCCGATGGCGTAAGCGACCTGGAATTCACACCTGTCGGCCAGTCCCGCGGCTACTATATTTTTGGCCACATAGCGGGCGGCATAGCTGGCTGAGCGGTCAACTTTGGTGGGATCCTTGCCTGAAAAGGCCCCGCCGCCATGGCGGGCCATGCCGCCGTAAGTATCCACAATAATTTTACGGCCGGTCAGGCCGGTGTCACCCTGGGGACCGCCAATGACGAAGCGTCCGCTCGGGTTAACCAGGAAACGGGTATTCCCGTCGACATATTCAGGTGGAATTACCGGCATGATTACATGTTCTATAATGTCTTTTTGAATTTCCTCCAGGGTCATCTTGGCATCATGCTGGGTCGATACTACGATGGTGTCGACGCGTACCGGACGGTTGTCCTCATACTCAACGGTCACCTGGGTTTTACCGTCGGGGCGCAGGTATGGCAGCAATTTCGCCTTGCGGACTACGGCCAGCCGCCTGGATAGTTGGTGCGCCAGTGATATCGGCATCGGCATCAACTCCGGCGTCTCATTTACAGCGTAGCCGAACATCATCCCCTGGTCGCCGGCCCCGGTGGCTTCCAAAATATCTTCAAGGTCCCGGCCGTCACGGACCTCAAGAGCACGGTCTACACCCTGGGCGATATCACTGGACTGCTCATCTATGGAAGTCAAGACCGCGCAGGTATCGCAATCGAAGCCATACTTGGCTCGCGTGTAGCCAATCTCCCGCACCGTCTCGCGGGCTATTTTGGGAATATCCACATAGCAGTTGCAGGTAATCTCACCGCTGACCAGGATCAGTCCGGTGGTAACCAGAGTCTCACAGGCTACTCTGGCTGACGGGTCCTTTTCAAATATGGAATCCAGCACTCCATCGGAAATCTGGTCGGCAATTTTGTCGGGGTGCCCCTCAGTTACCGACTCAGAGGTAAAAAGTCGTCTGCTCACTTTAACTCCCCCTTATGTAAGACTAGCCCATCCATAAAATAAACCCCCTGGGCAGAGGTTTCGAATGGGGGGCAGTAGACTCCCTCTTAACACAACATAACAGGAATCACAGTAATTCTAACAAAAACGGGTAAACATTGTCAACAAAACGGTTTAACCGGATCGCTTTGTTAAAAATAGACGCGCGACTGGGTGTCGACCTCAACCAGCACGGTGTGCACTCCAAATTTTCTGATGTTTTCCCACGGAACCACTACATCCCTGCCTGCGTTCATGAGCCCGAAATATTTTCTTTCACCTGAGCCCAGAACCAGGGCAAGCACCTGTCCTGTTTCCAGGTCGATTTGGACATCTTTTACAGCTCCTAATTTAGCACCATCGCTAAGGTTGACAATATCTCGCTGGACGAGTTCTGAAATTCTAAAAGCCATGACTGACACCTCCTCCCCACACCCTATGCCGGAAGGAGCATTTTGGCGCCTGTCACCTTAAATATTTTGAGCTGGTTTATCAGCCGTCCGCCCTACCCCCCCTGGCTGTACGCCAGAAATACCGGACCTCGCGAGCCCCCAGCAGCAGGACGGCGGCCAGGTAAACCGCCAGACCGGCCGCGCCGGCCAGCCCAACCTGGAGAATCAGCCCGGCAGTACCGGAGAGCCAACCATCCAGTGCGCGGTTTGCCGCATAGGTGGCGGCAGCCATCAATCCGGCGGAGACCAGCACGGCCAGACCGAATTTAAGCAGTCCATTATGGTAAAGACCAGGTAATTTTTTTCCAAGGAACACCACCAACAGGGTCATGTTGGCCAGGCTGTACAGAGAACTGGCCAGGGCCAGCCCTCCCAGTTGCAGGGGGCTGATCAGGATCAAACTCATAACCAGGTTGAGTAGAACCGCAACAACGGCAATCTTTACCGGTGTTCGGGTATCCTGGAGAGAGTAAAAGACCCGTGTCAGCAAGAAAACGCCTGCTTGACCCAGCAAGCCGATAGCGTAGAAAAAGACGGCTATTGAAGTTATTTCTGCTGACCCTTCATTAAAAGCCCCTCTTTCAAAGGCCAGAGACACGATAGGCTTACTTAGAACCATCAAACCAACACTGGCGGGAACAGTGATCAGCGCTACGGCTTTGAGTGATTTACTCAAAATATCGGCAACCCCGTCCCGGTCCCCTGCCGCAGCCCGCGCCGACAGCGTAGGGAAAACAGCTGTACTCAAAGCCATACCGAATAACCCCAGGGGAAACTGGTTCAACCTGTCGGCATAACTAAGCGCTGAGAGACTTCCTACCGGCAGCCAGGTACCCAGCACCACATTAATCAGGATAGGCGCCTGGTTGATGGCTATGCCCAGTACGGACGGCAAAGCCAGGTAATAAACCTGCCGTACTCCAGGATGTTTGAAGTCAATATTTAAACTCAGCCGGAAGCCGGACTTGAGCAAGGCCGGCAGCTGGACCAGGGCCATCCCGACAGCGGCCAATACCGTACCCAGAGCCAGACCTTGAATATCGTAAAAAACCCCCAGGGTAAGCGCAAATATAATAATTAAAATATTGTTGACCGAAGTGCTGAAAGCCGGCAACCCGAAGGTATTATTGGCATTTAGAAGACCTGTAAAGAGGGAAGCCAGTCCGGTAAAAACCATCAGCGGCATCATGATGCGAAGCAGTTCCACGATCAACGGCCACTCACTCTGATAACTGGGCCCTAGAAGCTTAACCAGGAGCGGTGCCCCCAGGATACCGATCAAAGAAGCCCCCAGGTAGAACAGGGAAACGATAACCATGACTGTATTGAATACCTTCCAGGCCTCGCCTTTCTTCCCCTGGCTGGCATACTCAACAAATACCGGCACGATCACCGTAGCCAGTGCCCCACTGACGATAGCTAACAGCATATTGGGCATTTTTATAGCTATTTGATAGCAGTCATAGGACATGGTGGTACCAAACTGATGGGCTATCACCATATCGCGCGCCAGGCCCAGCACCTTGGACATTAAGCTAAAAAAGGCGATGATTAACGTCGCCTTGAAAATGAATTTACCTGTCGTCATATTTCAACACCGCATACTTCTTTCTACAATGGTCCGGCAAATCCTTCTTTATTTAATCTACAGCCCCAGCAAACTTCTTGTTGCCGCCTGGATTTCTTTGATTTCTTCATGGCTTTCGGCTTCCACGTAAATTCTAAACAACGGTTCGGTCCCTGAGGCCCGGATCAACAACCATGCGCCTCCCTCAAGCAGCAGCTTAACCCCGTCGACGGAGGAACTCCCGGTCACTTTTCGACCGGCAACCTCCTCCGGCATGAAACTTTGCAGAACACCCAATACTCTCTCCTTATCGGCTGGGGAAGTATGCACATCCAGGCGTTCGCTGTAGAGGTGGCCGTATTCTCCGGCGATATCTTCCAGCAGATCGGTCAGGCTCTTGCCGTGCACAGCCACCATTTCCGCTGCCAGCAACCCCGCCAGGATGCCGTCTTTTTCCGGAACGTGACCCTGTATGGATAAACCGCCGCTCTCCTCACCGCCCACTATTACGCCTTGCTCCAATATGCACTGCCCGATGTACTTAAAGCCCACCGGGGTTTCAAACACTTTGAGCCCCTTCCGATCAGCCATGCGGTCCAGCAGGTGGGTGGTGGCTACGGTCCGCGCCACAGGACCCTCCAGCCCCCGGAAGGTGAGCAGGTGGTAATACAAAAGCGGCAGGAACTGGTTGGGGGTAATGAATTCTCCGTTGGCGTCAATAATTCCAAAACGGTCGGCGTCGCCGTCCAGCGCCAGGCCCAGCCGGGCGCCTCCCTCTACCACTATTCGCCGCAGTTCCTGGAGAGACTTGGCGGTTGGCTCCGGCAGGCTTCCTCCAAATAGCGGGTCACGGTGGCAGTGGATGGCCACTACTTCCGCCCCGGCCCTGGTTAATAGGTCTTCCAGGTACCCCACGCCCGCTCCGCACATGGGATCTACCGCGATCTTCAGCCCGGCCTTGCCGATAGCGTTCAAATCCACCAGACTGGCCAGGTGCTCGGCATAATCGCTATGCGGATCGATAGTAATGACGGAGGCTTTGGAGGATACCGTCCGGCCGTCTTCACCGGTTGTACCCGTGCCCTGCAGTTGCCTGATGTTGTCTTCGATTTCCGCGGTAATATGGGGCAGCGCAGGCCCGGCGTATTCCGGAATGAATTTAAAACCGTTGTATTCCGGCGGGTTGTGGCTGGCTGTAAGCATCACAGCGCCTCCCGCCTGCTGCAGCCACACTGCCAGGGCAACTACCGGGGTAGGAGTTGAACGCGCGGTCAGATAAACGGTTATGCCCTGTTCAGCCAATACTCTCGCTATCTCAGATGCAAACCGCTCAGACATAAAGCGGTTGTCGTAACCCACCACAATGCCCTTCGCCGCCAGGTTGTGGGCGTTTATATAGCGGGCTACGGCCCGCGCCACCAGCCTCACGTTGTCAAAAGTGAAATCCTCGGCAAGAATGCCGCGCCAGCCATCAGTGCCAAACGATATCCTCTTCATCACAATCCTCCCGGTAACTAAGTAATTGGAATCCCTGTTTTAATCACTATGCTTAAAGCCTTTTATACAGTTCGTTTCTTAAATATATGCTGCCCGGGTAAAATTTTCCAGACGATGATTCATATTCTGCCGCTCCTCCCAGTATAATCTATAAAATGGCGCCGATCAAACATGCTCATAACTTTCCTTCATCCCAAAGCTAAGTTTTCCGGGGGGAGTTGTGATTATGCACAGCCGCGCGTCTCTTTGCCTTAAGGCAAATTTGAAGCAGGAGGGGTAACTGTGCGAAAGCAGGAAGTTATACATAAACTGGGAGAACGCAAAAAAATGTTTGAAGACTACCTGGAACTAGTCAGACGGCAACCCCGGCTACCGGTCCATAAGGACCGCCCATATCGCGTCAACACACCCAGGAAAGCCTGGAAATAATATTCCGGGGCGCCCACATGAACCCATAGGAAGACAAAAAAGCTGCCGGATTTAAGTCCCGCAGCCTGAATTATGCAAGAGTTGCTATCGCTAATACTACACTCCTGTTTTACTTGTTTTCCACCCGGTAATATTCCAACGTCCGCCGCAGTCCAGCCTCCAGGCTGACGCGGGGAGCCCAGTTCAGAGCCTCCCGGGCCCGGTTGTTGGCCAGGTAACTATGAGTAATATCACCGGGACGGGGCGGGCAATACTCGGGCTCCAGCGGGCTATTGGTCAATTCCTTCATAATCTTGAACAAGTTGTTGACGGAGATCCTGGTACCCGTACTGACGTTCAGTATTTTTCCGTGGCCCTGGAATAGCGCGGCCAGATTGGCTGAAGCCACGTCCCCCACATAGATAAAATCCCTGGTCTGCTCGCCGTCTCCAAAAATCTTGGGGCGCTTGCCGTTTAAAAAACGATCCGCAAATACCGCCACCACGCCGCCTTCCCCGGAGGCGTCCTGGCGGGGGCCGCAAACGTTGGAATAGCGCAGGACGGTGGTTTTAATCCCGTAAATCTCACTGTAGATTTTCAGGTAATGCTCCACGGTATGCTTTGAAGCCCCATATGGAGATTGGGGTTCAATCACGTGGTCCTCATCAACAGGCAGGTAGGCCGGCCTGCCGTACACGGCTGCGGAAGAGGCGTAAATAACTTTGCCGACACGATTGCGGCGGCAGGCTTCGAGCAGGTTGATGGCGCCCAGAATATTAATTCTGGCGTCGGCGAGAGGCTCCTGCAAAGAGCGCTGGACGTCAATTTGCGCGGCCTGGTGGATTACGGCGTCCGGTTTGACCCTCGCCAATACCTCGCCCAATTCCGCGTCCTCAACCTTGACATGGTAAAAATCAACCGCCGGGTTTATATTTTCAAACCGGCCGGTGGAAAGGTCGTCCACAACCGCAACCTGCATACCCGATTCCAACAATGTGTCTACAATATGGGAACCGATAAACCCGGCGCCCCCGGTTACCACAACTTTCAATCGACAGCCCCCTCACTGGAGAGCCGGCTGCCCAAGGCCAGCAGGTACTTCCTGAATTCGCCGGCAAGGTCCGGCCGGGCCAAAGCAAACTCCACCGTTGCTTTGAGAAACCCAAGCTTATCACCAACATCATAGCGCCTGCCCTGGAAAGCCAGCCCATAAATGGGCTTCTCACGGCACAGGACCCGCAGGGCGTCGGTAAGCTGAATTTCTCCTCCGGCTCCGGGCCTGGTTTCAGCCAAAACCGGAAATATGCGAGGTTCAATCACATAGCGTCCCATCACGGCCAGGCGGGAAGGAGCTTTATCCACAGGAGGCTTCTCCACCAAATCCTTAATCCGGTAGACCCCGGGGCTTTCCTCAACCGCATCCAGGATCCCGTACTTGCTCACGTCCTCTAAAGGCACTTCCATCACCGCGATCACCGAGGACTGTACCTCGTCGTAAAGGTCCGTCAACTGCCGCAGGCAGGGTGTGTCGCTCTGCACGATATCGTCACCCAACAGCACGCCAAAGGGTTCTTCACCGATAAACTGCCTGGCGTAATAAACGGCGTGGCCCAGACCCAGCTGCTCTTTTTGGCGTATGTAATGGAGGTCTACCAGATCACTGATGTCCCGAACCAGTTCCAGAAGATCTTTTTTCCCTTTTTCTTTCAGATGCGCCTCCAGCTCGAGGGCTTTATCGAAGTGATCCTCAATAGCACGCTTGTTACTTCCTGTTATGATCAGGAGCTGGTCTATACCGGAGCCAACTGCCTCCTCAATAATGTACTGAATGGCAGGCTTATCTACTATGGGAAGCATTTCCTTCGGCTGGGCCTTGGTGGCGGGCAAAAAACGCAGGCCCCTGCCCGCAGCCGGGATGATCGCTTTTCTTACTTTTTTTATCATAAAACCACTCCTTTTACGCTAATAAATGAGATACTTCGAGCAATTTAACTCCTGATGACCAAACAGCGGTCCTACATGTGTGAGGACCGCTGCTGTTTATTCGGTTGAGTTGTATAGGCCGCCCGGCTTCTCGCTCCGGTGACGCCCAGCTTGTTCGCCAATATCAGCACGGCGGTCGATAAAACCACCAGGAAGATAATGGCCTGTTTGGGAGTAAGCAGAGTCAGCAATATGGCGCTCAGGCCCAGCACGATGTTTACCCCGTAGATGCACAAAACGGCCTGACGGTGGTTGAGTCCCATTTTCATCAGGCGGTGGTGCAGGTGTTGCTTATCCGGCTGAAAGATTGGCTTTTGCCCGTTGAAACGCCTGATAATAGCGCAGATAGTATCCAGCAGGGGTATCCCCAGAATAACCACAGGTATGATAACTGAAATGAAGGTTGCGCTTTTTGCCAGACCCATCACAGACAGGACGGCTACACTGAACCCGAGGTACATCGAACCCGTGTCCCCGAGAAAGATCTTGGCCGGATAAAAATTGTAGCGCAGGAAACCAAGCACCGCGGCAGCCAGGATCAGCGCCAGGGCTATGGCCTCGTACTGTCCCGGGGAAGCGCCTGCAGCGTTTCTGTTCGTCTCAATCCAAACCACCGCGGCCAGGGTCAGACTGGCAATGCAAACGGTGCCCCCGGCCAGACCGTCCAACCCGTCGATAAGGTTCACCGCGTTGGTGACTGAAACAATCCACAGCACGGTTACCGGGATACTCAGCAGGCCGAGCGCAAAATATTCCTCGGAAAAGGGGTTGGTCAAAATTTCCACCCTGAGTCCGAAGAATGGTATAACGGCAACGGCACACGCGGCAACCAGCTGACCGGCCAGCTTGACTCTGGGACTGATCCCCCGGGTGTCGTCAACAAAGCCCAGAAGTATAATCAGACCCCCGCCCAGCAGCAAGCCTATGATGTGGCCGGAGATCTGCTGCGTCAGCAGGACCGCCGTTGTAAAGGCGATAAAAACAGCCAGGCCGCCAAGCCTGGGCATTACCTGCTGGTGCACTTTTCTCTGATTCGGACGATCCAGGGCGCCCCATTTAAAAGCCCACTTCCTGACCAGGGGGGTAATCAACAGGACCACCCCTAATGCCAGCAGGATAGCCGTGACCGGTATCTGCACGCAGGCATCACTCCAAAACCCATAGTACAAGCACGATATCATACGTATTTTATCGTAATACGTCCCTTGGTGACAATAATGAAAAGGAAATCTTTACGGTTAAATAATCGATTAATAAACGAAATAGGACAATTAGCACTAAAATGCTCTTTATATTTCCCTATTTCGCAAGATCTTACGTTTTCTCCAAAGGTATCGCAAACATCAGCTCGGCCTCGGCAGCCATTTCCTCATCCACATAAGCAGCGGCGTAACTTTTACCGACCCGCCCGCGCAGTTTGCGGATTTCCACTTCAATTCTCAGCCGGTCGCCCGGTACCACCTGCCGGCGAAAGCGCGCTTTGTCAATCCCGGCAAAAAGAGGAATCTTCCCGGCAAATTCAGGCATTAATAAAAGGAGCGTCGCTCCCACCTGGGCCATGGCCTCTATAATCAATACCCCCGGCATAACCGGATAACCGGGGTAATGTCCTTGAAAGAACGGTTCATTGACGCTGACGTTCTTAATCCCCACCACCTTGCGCCCTTCCTCCACGGCAACGATCCTGTCAACAAGAAGAAAAGGGTAGCGGTGGGGCAATATTGACTGAATCTGGTTAATATCCAACAAAAATACAACCCCTCCTTGTCTATATTATAAACCCGGTTGTTACAAAATAAAACATTTGTTTTGCCAGCACGGTCAATGTCTCCTCACACCAACTTCAAGTTGATCTGCCGGGAGAATTGATTTATATTGTAATAAGAAAGTGGAAAGGGGACAGACATGAAACTAGTTGACGAAAAAGGAAAACTTTTTGGGTTGATTAATATTGTTGACTTCCTGGTTCTGTTAGCTGTACTGCTGGTCCTGGGCGGGGCCGCCTACAAATTAAAGGGGGGGACCGGCGGCGACACTGCCAGCAAGACGGTCAGGGTGACTGTTCTCGCCCCAGGCATCAGGCCTGAAATGCTGACCAGCATCAAAGTAGGTGACAGGATGGCGTCAGGCTCCAGCTTCACCAACGTGGTTATCAAGGACATCAAAATCCGGCCGGCTTACAGTATTACCACGGACAGCGCCGGGCGGCGGGTGGAAGCGACCGACCCGTATTTAAAGGATTTGATTGTCGTAGTTGAGGGGAAAACCAACATCTCCGGCGCCACCATCAACCTCGGGGATCAGGAAATCCGCAGGAGCAAGGATTACTATATCAAGTCCCTTGACTACGAATTCAAGGGCATGATCCTGGACGTGACTATTGAATAAAAAGAAGCAGGGGGACGGTTCTTTTGCTTCCTAATTAGGAATAAAAAGAACCGTCCCCCTGCTTCCTACGCTCTACGCCCAATTTGCGGGCAATCTCCTCTTCAATGACCGCGGCTCTGGCCTGCCAGGAATTCTCCTCAGCCAGCCGCAGCCGCCCGGCTGCTTTTTGCGGTGAATCTTTGGCCAGTTCCTCCTCCATCTTTTTCAAAAACTCCGGCTGATTACGGTAAACCGCAATAGCAGGCTGGAAAGGACGCACCTCGGGCAAATCTGAGGAAACCACGGGTTTGCCGGCAGCAAGGTATTCATAAAGCTTAACCGGGTTCACTCCTCGCGTCAGTTCGTTGATTTTAAACGGGATCAAGGCCAGGTCCAGGCCTTTCAGGTAGGAAGGAAGGGTCGCGTAACTCTTGCGGCCCAGGAGGTGGACGTTGGGCAACGCCTTTAGAATCGTCACGTCGGTATCGACAGGCCCGATCAACACCAGCGACCATTCCGGGTGCGTACGGGCCGCCGCTGCCAGCAGCTCCTGATCCAGCCACCGGCTCACCGCCCCAACATAACCGGCGACCGGACGGGGCAGGGAGGCTATTTCCGGCGGGATCTCCAGTTCGGGCTGCAGGGCTTTGTTGAAATGCGTGACATCGGCGCCGTTGGGAGCCAATAACAGGTCCGGCGCCTGGTCTTTCTTACTCTGGTACAACTCGCCGGCGCTGGTTAGCGTGACGTTGGCGCGGCCAAACAGTTCCCTTTCCATGCCCGCCACGGTTTCCCTCTTAATGAGTCCGGGAAAGGCCGTGTGTTCATCCGCGCAATCATATACCAGCAGGAGGTCCCGCGACAGCGGCAGGTCCACCGTGTTGGGCAGGTAGGTCCAGTATATGGTGGGCTGCCACCCCAGTTCACGGCAGACTCTTTTCAGGCCGGCGGCAAGTATCCGCTGGTTGAAACGGTTTACTACCCGGTAGATGTTGCCGAACGGCAATAATACCGGAGGACTGTAAACCCGGATCCGGTCATCAACACTGCGTACATGGTCATGGGGCTGTTTGCGCAGTTCAGGATTCTTCAGGGGGGAGAGATACGTGATGGGAGGGTCAACGTAGAGCACCCGGTTGCCCTGGCCGGCAAAGATAGACATGAATTGTTGCGCCCTGGCCCACATGCCTTCCCAGTCGGCGGCCGAAAGGCAGACAATCGTTTCTCCTCTCAATTTTCACACCCCGCTACCCGGCGATATAACTCCTCCGTACGGCGCGCCATGACCTGGGCTGTGAATTTTTCGCCAACGACTTGACTTGCTTTTTTAGCCATTTCCGCGGCTGCCTGCGGATGTTCCAGCATCCAGATGATATTTTTGGCCAGGGCCGCCGAATTGGCAGGCGGCGACAACAAGCCGGTTTCCCCGTGCAATACCACCTCAGGCAGCCCGCCGGCTTCGGTTGAAACTACGGGTATGCCCAGCGCCATAGCCTCAACCGCTGTCAGGCCGAAGCCCTCCCAGAGCGACGAGATCACCAGCAGGTCCAGGTCCGCCATCAGAGGACGCACCTCAGATACAAATCCGGTAAACGCGACCTGGCCTGCTATGCCAAGTTGACCGGCCATCTCCTCAAGGGCCGGCCGCTGGGGCCCCTCGCCCACCACTACAAAGCGGACCTCCGGATGCTGCTCCAGGACAATCCTGGCCGCCTCCAAAAAATATTGATGTCCCTTGACAGGATGCAGGCGGGCCACGATACCCACCAGCGGCACGGCAGGACCATAGCCGAGCATGGTCCTCACGCCGGCTGTTTCTGATGAAGGACTGAAGTCCTCAATGACAATGCCGTTATAGATCACCGTAACCCGGTCGGCCGGAACGCCGCCGGCAACCAGCTTTGCCTTGAGCCCCTGGGAAACCGCGATAAATTGGTCGGTCCAGCCTCGCGTGGCCCGTTCGGTAATGCTGTTGACCTGCCGCCTGAAGAAACCCGGGTAATCCCTTTCCAGAAGGCTGTGCACGGTCGTCACCACCGGTTTTCTGTTGGCCTGGCGGGCGGCCAGCCTGCCCAGCAGGTTGGCTCTAACACCATGGGTATGGACGATATCAAAATTATTTTTGCGGATGATAGAAGCCAGCTTGCCCACCACACTCAAATCAGTCCTGTTTCTCATGGTCACGTCAAAGGCATTTATCCCGGCTTGAGCGGCAATCCCTACAAAGGGATCGCTGAAGAGACAGCAAACGGTGACCTCCACCATTTGCGGATTCAGAGCCCCGGCCAGATTAATAATATGTCTTTCGGCGCCGCCGAATTCACCGCCGCCGATAATATGGACAACTTTGATCAAACCCACAAAAAATAGCTCCCTTACTTTGCTTTTCCCATTTTATCAATTAACAGGCCTTTCCACAAGAACCCTGCCCCCAATCCTTCTGGATTTCCCCGGCGCTTTGCTTTATAATAATAAGGATTATTGTTTAAGGAGGATCCTTGTGGCCAAAGCACAGGTATGGCAGGAAAGTTTGGTTGGCCGCTTGACTGCGGGGACAATGCGGGCATGGCAGCAGAGCGCGGTTTACGGGTGGACTTACGGCACGCCGGCCTATAGCCGTCAGGAAGCGGTACGCCTTTCACTGCTGGGACGGATAACAACTGCCGCTGCCGGGACTTTAGGTCGCCCGCTTGAGATAACCGGCGCAGCAATCAGGCGCGGTCTGGCCGAAAGCCTGTTTTTTAAAATCAAATTCCCGCCCGTGTTCAATAACAGCATGGCCTTGCGCAGCCTCGCCGGTATCCGTGTGGAGACACTGCTGTGGCTGGTCTTTTCATATATCCTGGTTGACTACGCATTGCGCGAGTCACTGGGAACTACCTCCTCTTTGGCAAGCTACTGGGATGAGCTGCTGCTCGTCGCCACTTTCCTGGCCTGGCCTGTGCAGATGGCCTTGCGGGGAAAGCTGACCTACCGTCTTACCCCGCTGGATTTACCAATACTGCTTTACCTGGCGGCAGCGGCCTTCCTTTTCCTGGTCCGCTCACCACAGCTCGAAATAGCCGTGGAGGGAGTGCGGGTTTATGTGGAGTACCTGTTCTGGTTCTTCGTGGCCAGCAACCTCCTGCTTAACAAGAGGCAGGTCCGGGCGCTGGTGAACTGGCTGGTACTGCTTGGCACGCTGGTGGCGCTGCACGGTGTCTACCAGTACATCATCGGGGTTGAAATACCGTCCACCTGGCTGGACAGCACGGAAAGCGTCAGGACCAGGGTCTTTTCCATCGTCGGCAGCCCCAATGTCCTGGGCAGCTTCCTGGTGCTGGTCATCCCCATCACGGTGAGCCAGGTCCTGTCCGCCAGAGGCAGGTTGCTGAAGTATTTTTACGCCCTTTGTCTGGCGCCGATGGTGCTGAGTCTCTTCTTTACCTATTCCCGCGGGGCCTGGCTGGCCATGGCCGGCGCCCTGGCTATTTACGGTCTGCTTTACAACTGGCGCATCCTGCTGGCCCTGGCGGCGGCCGCCTACACGGCGCCAAAGGTTATTCCGGGTATCGCCTCCCGCATCGGCTACATGCTGTCCCCCGCTTACCTGCTCAGCAGCGCCCGGGCGGGACGTGTAGCCCGCTGGAACATGGCTCTGAACAAGCTGCAAAACCACCCGCTGGTTGGCGAGGGGTTCGGCCGTTTCGGCGGAGCGGTCGCGGCCCGCCATATTCCCAGCAGTAATTACGTGGACAACTTTTACCTCAAGACAGCCGCCGAATCAGGCTTACTGGGCGTTGCCGCCCTGCTCTGGCTTCTTCTGTGCGGTATCCGGTGCGCCCTGAACTCCTACCGGAGGCTCACCGATACCTACCTGAAGGGGCTTGCCATGGGCTTGATATCCGGTCTATTGGGCGTCCTCCTGCACAACGGCGTGGAAAACATCTTCGAAGTCCCGATGATGACCGTCTACTTCTGGCTGCTTTTAGGCATGACCGCCGCGCTGCCCTGCCTGGAAGGACAGGAGACCCCACCGGTAGATTAGAGGTGCATAAAGCCGCCTGGTGGTCACACCATGGCGGCTTTTTTAATCATCTTTTGTTGCTGCAGCTTCTTCAGGCGCCAACCCTATCTCTTCATCAATAATGGAAATGATCTGTTCTAACCAAAATCTATCTCTTGGCCTCTTCATTTTAACATCAAAAGAAAAGCAGACATTTCTGTCTGCATGTCGTGTCTTATGGGGCGCTACTTAGCGACTCCATCCTTCCATAGGACTGCCTCTTGGGCAAATGTCAGGTTCTCCGGCACAAAGCCTAGAGGCTACAGGTAGAGCCGTAACCGTCAACCTGGTGAGTGTCACCCCAACCGCCTGACTCTTCTAAGACATCCTTAATGCTTTAAATATATACCATACAAAAAGCACCAATGTCAATACGATATTGTACTTGGATTACATACATAACCATTTTGCCCAGTTTTGACCTGAGAACTATACTTATGGTAGTTGATATGGCTTGCATCACTAGAGGATTAAGTTCGCCCTGAACTGCTGGTTTTCGTTGTTCCCGGGATGCCCGGGTTATATCCCTCTGCGCTGTCGCCCTGGGAAACGCCGCTCTGGCCGGTCTTGCCCGTTCGTGAGCCTGTGCGGGGGTCACTGCTGCTCTCTGTTTCGCCTGAAGTTTCTTCCTCATCCTCCCCGTCTTCGTCAACGGGCGTAATGGTAACCGCACCGTCTGAAGCAGAGGCGCCTGAGGCGCCGTTTTTAGTCCCCTGCCCCGGCTTGGCCGGGGTTGTCTCCTTGTCTTCGCTTTGGTCCGGCGGGGAGGTGGAAGATGCCTGCTCAGTGGCCGGTGAGGCTTCCTCATCCTCAGGCTGTTCAGCCCGCCCGGAGGACCCGGCGCTGGCCGGCAGGCCGCTCAACGGGGTGGTCAGGACAACGTTGGTCACGGTCTCCCCATTGAAAAGATTGGCCAACATCTGCTTGGCTTCAGCCGGTTCAACCCCCCAGTAACTGACCCCGTCAATATTTACGGGCCGCCCCGGCAGGGTCTGGGCCACAATGCTGCCGTTTTCCAATTTTTTGCCGGCTGAGGCCAGGGTCATCATATCGCCGAGACTCAGGTTGGTTTTAACACACTTATTTATTTCCGGGACCAGCGTCGGCAGCTTAAAAATAGTGCTGGGCTGCAGCATCTCTTTGGCCAGGGCCACCAGGAACTTCTGCTGGTGCGCGGTGCGATCAATGTCACCCATGGCATAGTCCCGGTAGCGAACATACTGCAGCGCCTTATCCCCATCCAGGCGCTGGACGCCCTTTTTGAGGTTAATCGAGTAAACGCCGCCATCATCCGGGTCATAGTGGTTCATATCCTGCTCGACATCGAGTGTTACTCCACCGAGCGCGTCCACGATATCCTTAAAGCCGTTGAAATTGACCTGGACATAGTACTTGACCGGTATCCCCAGCAGGTCCGAAACCACCTTCATGGACATATCGGTACCGCCATACACGGAGGCGCTGTTGATTTTGTCCCAACCGTGCCTGGGGATATTTACCCTGGTGTCCCGCGGGATGGACAACAGGGACATCTGCTTGCTTTTGGGATCCACGCTGGCCAGGATTATGGTGTCGGACCGGGCCATATTTTCGCCGCTGCGGGCGTCATTGCCCAAAAGAAGGACATTAAGCCTGTTTCCCTTGTTAAAATCTGGGCTGTTCGGATCATCCATTACAGGCGGAAGGATATCATTTTTGAACAGCTCGTAGCCCCCTGCCGCCAGCAGGGCCACCAGCAACAGGCAGCATATGATGAAAGGCGCCTTGCGCTTGAGCCTTCGCCTTCTAACTTTCAACACGATTCACCCCATTCCATCAGCAGGTCTATTGGATGCTGGCGCCGCCACGGTACATGACCACCGCGAAATCTATTGCTTTGATGCCGCGGCCGTCTTCCCGCGGAATAATCAGCAGGTGATTGAGAGCTACTTTATCATTGGCGGCAATATCCACACCGGCAGTCACATCGGGGATACCGTTCCCGGAACTGTCAACAACCACAGCCTGCCCGCGCCTGACCAGCAGTTCCGTCCCGGCCTTGCCCTTTAACACCTGACCGGCTTTGAGGTCGGCTACTTTCCACTGCACGTACTGATCCACGTAACTCTGCGTTACCAGCGGGTCCCCACTGCCGCCGGGGTCAGCGTCCCCTGCAAAGGCTGTAAATCCCCATAATGCAAGTACCAGCGCAGCTGTAACCACAACTACTGCCGGCAAAATGATTCTGTGTAATTTCATCGTCCACTCCCCCTAGGCATAGAGTTCCACATGTTTCTCCCAAATCCTGCAGGCACGAACTGGCAAAACGGCTCCCTACTTATTAGACGCCGCAGCCGCGTAAAAGTTCAGCTGCCAGTTCAGCATTTTTCAGGGCTTCTTTTTGCAAAGGCGCAACCCGCTCCCGTAACTGAGAACCAAGTTTTGCCCGTTCCGCCAGTACTTGCGTGAGCCTCGCCGACAATTCCTTATAATCAAGCTGTTCGGCGCTGAGGCCGGGCGGCAGGCCGACTGATTGAAGAAAACGGTTGACTTTGGGATCGTAAGGGATGCCGACCAGGGGAACGCCAAAGAGCGAGCTGAAGATGAGAAAATGCAGCCTCATCCCGATGGCCAGGTCCAGGTTGGCCGTCAATGCCAGGATGTCCATATAATCGGCGCTTTTCTCCAGGAGAAAGGCGGGCTCGGACATGCGGGCCGCCACCTCGCGGCAACAGTCCAGGTCGACGTTGCGGTGCATGGGCACCAGAAGGACCTGCCATCCTAAAGCCGCCAGATCATCGGCGCCCCGCGCCAAAACCTCAAGATAACCCTTCGCATTTTTCCACGGCCGCACGGAAATGCCGGCCACCGGACCACTGCCCAGACCAAGCGAGGAGAGAATTTCCTTCCCCCTGGCAATGTCAATCTGAGCAGGGTCCAGGCCAAGGACGGGGTCTGCGGTGACTTCGATGGCCGGACGCGTCACGCCAAGGGCTGTCAGTTCCTCCCTGGAGTCGGTGTCACGGACGGTTATTGCGTCAACCCGGTTGGCTACAATCCTGACCATGTTTTTGCCCAAGGCGGTATGAACCGGACCGATACCCTGCGCGTAAAAGAATACAGGTCTGCCCAGAAGCCTGGCCATGGCCACAATACTGAGGTAATAGATGATGCTTTTGGGCCCGGTCACATCCTGCAAAAGCCCGCCGCCCCCACTGATTAAAAGGTCTGCCTCCCTCAACGCCCGCCATACCTGCCCAAGGTTGTCGCGCAAAACCGAGCGCACGCTGAACTGCCTGGCTGTGCAAACCGGGTCCTTCGACAGGACGGTCGCCTCCAGGCCGGGAACAGCAGCCCGCAAAGCCTGCAGCATGGCATGCAATACGGCCTCGTCGCCGATGTTGTCAAAACCGTAGTATCCTGATATAACCACCCTGGGCATGTATAGTCTCCCGCAAGATTGTGCCTTGGACCGGTTCATTAGGCGTCCGCCGGCATTTTATATAGAATAATACCGTGTTAAAAGATGTCGTAAGCCGTAGGGCGTAGGGCGTAATATATACTGCATTCCTTTGAGGTCTTTATTAGACCGTCAGAATCCTGAAGAAACGTAAACAAACCTTTATTTTACGCCTTACGCCCTACGACCTGCGACCTCAATCCAAACAGCTTCCATAATCCGGCAGCAGTACCGGACGACACTGAAGTCCTTTAGAGCCTGTACCTTTTTATTACCATCCAGACAAACCTGGGCAGGATCAGCTGGCGGCGCCAGCGGGAAGGCTCCCGGAGCAGGCGGGCCAGCCATTCCAGGCGCAGGCGCTGCAGCCATCGAGGAGCCCGCCGTACCTTTCCGGCAATAACGTCAAAGCTGCCTCCTACCCCTACCGCAACGGACGCGCCTGTTTGCTCCAGATAACGATCAATCCACTGTTCCTGTTTCGGCGCGCCCAGCGCCACAAAGATCAACTGGGGCCGGGTTTGCCGTACTATTTCGGCCACGCCGGCAGCCTCTTCATCGCTGAAATAACCGTGGTGGGTACCTGCCACCTGCAAGCCCGGGTAGCCTTGACACAGCCTGCCTGCAGCCTCTTCGGACACACCGGGCGCCGCGCCCAACAGGTAAACCCGCCAGCCTTCATTAGCGGCCCGGTGGACTAAAGAGAGCATCAGGTCTATACCGGTGACCCGTTCAACCACCCGGCGACCTGCCATCCGGCAAGCCCATACTATACCTATTCCATCAGGCGTGACCAGAGCAGCCCGCCTGGCAAGTTCCATCAGCTCAGGCTCAAACTGGGCCCGGTATAAAAATTCAGGGTTCAGCGTCAATACCCGGTGCGGTTGGCCGCTCTTTATGAAGCCGGCTACCTTCTCGACGCTTTCTTCCATGGTGAGCGCATCTATCGGCGCCCCAAGAAGAGTCGTTTTCATCGCCAAAGTCCTTTTTTCTCATTTATCATCTCTATTACGCCAATGCTTTGACTATTCTACCACAGATTTGCTTAATTCTCCAGATTGCCGGCTGTTATGCTGCAGAAAAGGTACAAAATTCACCCCATCGCTAAACTTCGTCCCCTAATAAAGAACCCGCCTGCAGGGCGGGAAAAGGCTACAATAAGTCAGCCCGGCTTAGCTTATGAAAAGTATAAACTAATTATTTATTAATCATCGCTCCATCCTAAATAGCCATTTAGAATAATCTTGCTTAACCCTCAAGGTTTTTTCTTTTTTTCTTCCGCGCGCATCGAGGTTAAGACTTTTTCGTAGATTTCCACCAGCTTTTCCATATCCTCCACGGTCAGCTGGCCAAAATACTTGTTCGAAACTTTTCTCCTGGCTTCTATACAATTGGCCAGGATCTCCTTGCCCCTGGCTGTTGCTTCCAGCCAGACCAGCCTGCGGTCCTGTTCATCGCGGGAACGCGACACCAGCCCTGCTTTAACCAGGCGGTTTACCAGGGCGGTAATGGCGCTGAGGGACACGCCAAGTTTCTCCGCTACCTCAGAAACGGTCAGGCGACCTGGATCCTGAATTGTTTTTAAAACGAAAAACTGGCTGCCAGTAATACCCGAAATCATCTGATCGGCCAGTTCAACGTGCAGCCTGCGGACCATCTCCATAAAGACTGCCTCAAGGCGAGAGTGATATTTTTCCAGGTTTGAATCTTCCATCGTGGACCTCCTCGCAACTCTTAAACAGCTAAATATTTTATTGGATTAAGTATATGTCGCTATTTTATGCTTGTCAAGAAATCGCCGAACCCAACTTCAGGTTTTTAAAAGCAGAACCCACCTTACACCGTTATAGTAAACGCGCTGCGTGAGCCGAAAGGACGCAGCGCGTTGATGTTTGCTCATCCCATGGGGAACCCGCTTCCGGCATGGTTAACTTTGGGCTAGTCAGAAAAAAACTTTAATTTATAGGACGCATAGTCAGGTCCTTTTTCCAAAGTTATCTTAAACTCCCCGTACTTTCGCTGTTCAAAATCATCCACGTCTCTTTCACCAAAGTTGACTAATTTACCATTTTTGTCAAACAACGCCGCCTGCACCAGCGGGTGATTGTATTCTCTTTTAAGGTCATCGTCAGCCCTTTCGATTTCCCCTGTTACATAGATGAAATCATTGTAAATATCCGGATCTCTGGAGAACCTTACTTCACTAAAACTCACTTCGGCAGGAGTTATATCTATTTCGCCTTTTGCTGAAAAGTTGAATTTCACTGAACTGACCAGATTTCTTTTATCCGAGTCGGACCGCATCTTGAAATAAGCGGTTTCTCCGGGGGTTATCCCCGGCGGCAAGGTGGCCGTCAGCTTTTCAATGACGTTTCCACCGGCGTCCAGTACTTCAGCCTTGACCTTGCCTTCGCTGTAAGTTTTATTGGACTCGTTTTTAACCTCCCCCAGGATCACATAGCCATACTCATCGTTAAGTTTCTGATATGAGACCAGGCTGTAAGGAGGCATATTCTCGGGTGTGGTCATCACTACCGTCCGGTTATCAGCATCCCAGCTGACGTTAATCCCCAGCGACTCAGCCACAAACCGCAGCGGCACAAAGGTACGGCCGTCGATAATCTGAGGCGGCGTATCCGGTTGAACTTCCTTACCGTTGAGGACTATCTTTACCGGGTCATCCGCCCCTGCTGCCATACCCGCCGAAGTGAGGATAATTCCTACGATCAGGCCAATGATAAACTTTTTCATGAAAACCCTCCCAAGCATGAATATTAATAGAAATATTCCATAACTGCTCAAAAAAACCTCCTATATCATCAATATTTTTATATTTTCCTCTTCATGCTTATCGTAGCAACAGCACTCTCTGGAAAATACCCGCATCTAATTTGCTGCATTCATAACTCTCCTTGGGCCATATATGATAAAAAAAAAGGCTTTTCCGCACCCTGCTGGCAGGGTATGAAAAAGCCATCTTCGATTTTCTGTTTTTAGTCCAACTGGTCCTTCCGGTTAGATTTGACCATTTTAACTATATGCCCACGGCTTCTCGAAGGCCAAAGCTAAAATCTGGTGCTTGGTGCTGATATTCAGTAGAGACTGCCTGGCCTCGGCAAGAGCCAGGTCAGCACTCAAAAGGTCGCTTTTGGTGGCCATACCGGCGTCATATTTAACTTGAGCCACGCGCTGGTTTTCTTCGGCCAGGCGCACCGCTTCCTTCGCTCCGGCATATTGTTCCTCCAATTGGGTTGCGGAATAGTAGATGGTGCGCACCAATTCGGCCACCTGGTCCTTGGTATCGCTGGCGCTGATTTCTTTCTGCTCGACATCGATTTTTTTGGCTTCGTAAGGTTCTCCGTTGCTGGTGCTGGTGAAATCATACAGGCTCTTGGTCAGTTTGGCCACGTCAACCTCCTGCTGGCTCAGCCAGACGGACGGGCTTGCGTTTACTTTCCTGTTAACCTCGTGTTCCAGGTCTTTTACGTCCATCGGCACTATCTCCGGAACATCCACCAGCACCGGCCGGTCCTCTGCCGACAAGCCCACCAGCTGGTTCAGCTGCTGGTAGGCGTCATCCAGTGCTTTTTTGTCCGCTTCCAGGGTAGTCTCGGCCGCAGTGTAGTTCGTTTCAGCCTGCACCATGGCGACGGGATCGATGGTACCCACCCTTAGACCCACTGTTGCAACGTACCTCAGCCACTGCTTGTTCTGTAAGGTTAATTCGTCCACCCTCACCTTTTCCTGCGCGTCCAGGATACTGTTATAGGCCTTGTATACGGACATTACCACCTTGTCTTGCTCAACGGCTAAAGACCGCTTGGCCATATTGCGGGATATATCCGCTGAGGTCACTTTAAGATAGGAGCTTATTGCCCCGGAAGAAGCTGAGGACGAGCCTGGCACATAATCAATCCTGTCAGCAAGATAGTCCCTTACTTCCTTCGAGCGTTCCAGATCGTTTTCGGCTTGTTTAAGACCCTTGTTAATACTCAGCGCTTTATCCACCGCCGCCTGTAACGTAAGTTCCGGCTGGGCGGTTTCAGGCTCGTCGGCCCAGACCGAGGCCGGAAACAGACCGGCGAGCAACGCCAGGATTACCAGTAATATTAACGGACGCTGCATGGTTACACCTCGCTTGTAGACAAATTAGTTAAGCTGGTTAATTATAAACTATTATAAGTATATTTCCCTTGATATGGGCTGTCAAGCATAAAAAGGGGATTCAGAAAATGTTATTGTTATTTGGTATTTGCTATCTTTTCTACCGTTATCGTATTAGACGCCGGGTCCCATTGGGCTTCGGCCTCAAACGCCCCGGTTACCCAGCTCAGAGGGACCATGACGCGTCCCGGCGTTAACAATTCAGGCGGGGCGTCCATGGTGATGGTCCGGTCATCCACCGTCATAGTTCCGCTGCCGACAGTCATCTTGACCCTGCGGCCTTCACTGGTTATCGCCACACTCTGGTCAGCCTCGTCCCACTCGATGCCGGATTCTTCAATACCCAGGGCTTGGGCGGCATACCTGATGGGAAGATAGGTCCGCCCGTCTTTCAGGTAAGGCGCAACATCCATGGAGGTCTCCACGCCTTTGAGGGTGAAGGCGGACTTGCCGACGGTGAAGACTGCCTGGACCTCATTCTCAACGGGCGGCTCATTTACTACCGGTGTTGGGGTGACTTCTACTGCCGGTTCCGGAGTGACTTCAGGAACCGTTGTAACTGACGGTTGTGAGGTTGTCCCGCTGGTCCGGCCGGAAGAAACGTTCCCGGCGGCAAATCCTGAACTGGAGGGCGCGTCAAACGTCACCTGTATCTGCCCGGTGAAACCGCCCGGAACATACACCCGCCTTGCATAAAGGTAAAATACGCATTCCTGGCCCGGGGTTATATTGCCGGCAATCTCCATCCTGACCTCGTTGCCGCTGAGAAGTGAAAAGCTGAGAACCGGCGTCTCCCCTTGGAACAAACCATTCTCGTCGCCTGAAATCCTCTTCGGCACTTCAATGTAATTAGCCGTACCGTACCGCACGTAATCGGATGTCGCGGTCATGGTGTTCCAGTCAGCTGTACCCTGCCGGGAGGAACCGGCCGCAGTCTGGCCCGCTTTCAGCGGCGCGGTGGTCCAGATAAAATCCTGGGGCAAACGGAAAGTGAGCACATCATTGGACTGCAGCTGCCCGGCTGTAAACCTGGCCATAATGGTCCCCAGTTCGTATACCGCATTGTCTTTAACCACGGGTGACTGGAGAACCTGGTAGGTACCATCCGAAGCCAGGGCGGTACCCGCCCCCGCAACCAGAAATACCGTGCAGCACAGCAGAGCGATAAGGAAAGTAATCCTGCGCCTGTTCTTAATGAACATAGACAATCCCCCTTTCTTAGCCTGGAATCTCCCGCACGCAGTTGTTCCGGGCTCTTACAAACATCATTATCCGGCCTTAAATGCTTCACTGGGTAAAGTATATCCTGGTGTTTTTTACTGTGTCAAGAACTAACTGGCACAACACCAAATACTCCGTAAAAAATGCCATGCCAAGTTGCAATCCCGTATACTAAAAAAGCTGTCAACAACTGTTCGTGCAGCTGGCTAAACCTGCACTATTTTACCAAGGGGAGGTAGATTTTTCTACTCATAGCTAAAACTTTTTGGAACCACCTGCATAGCAGGTAGTTTTCGTTATACAAAAAAACCGGGCTCTTCATGAGCCCGGTTTTTTGGTCAAGCTATATGGTGGTAACGGTCACGGTCTGGGTTGCAGCATCCCACTGGACGTCTGCACCTAAGGCCTGGGCAACCGCACGCAGGGGCAGCATGGTGCGGCCCGGGTCAACCAGCTCGGGAGCAACGTCCATGGTGAACGGCACGCCGTTAATCAGCATGATGTTGCTGTTCATGACGAGTTTGATCACACGGTCACCCTTGATGATAACCACGCTCTGCTCGTCTTGGTTCCACATAATGTTGGCATCCGCAACGCCCAGGGCGTTGGCTACGTACCGAACGGGCAGGAAGGTCCGGTCGTTCTTCAGGTACGGGGCCACGTCCATGGTTGCCTCATTGCCGTTGACTGTGTAGGTGGCGGCGCCAATCGTAAAGGTGGCAACAGCTGATGTACCCTCGGGGGCCGGGGTGACGACCTTGGCGTTGACGCAACTGGCGTTGGTGCCGCTCCTTGAGAAGATCGCATAACCACCGGTAACAGAGTCCGCTTTGAAAGCTTCCTGGGAGTCAATTGAAATGACGCCGGCAGCACTAATGTCAGCACTACCATAGTAGTCTTCAACTTCCTCCGGATCGTTTACATCCGCTACGGCGCTTCCCTTGACCTTGAAGACGATGTCTCCTTCGGCCACGGTCCGGTCAACAATGTAGTTGATATTGCTGACCTTGATTTTGCTGGCTTCGGAGCTTTCGCCGTCAATGTAGAAGGTCATCTGGTTGTCGTCTTCCTGGCTCTTCATGCTGCCGGTGTCGACGTTGAGGTCGCCCTCAACCACTTCTACCTTGGGTTTGTTGGCAAAGCGCACGCCCGTAGGCAGGTCGAGGACCACCCACTCGTCCTTGTTAATGGCGCCTGCTTCGGTTTCGCTTATGGTCACTTCGCCAATTTCGTTCACTGTGCCGATTTTCACTTCAGGCTTGCCGGTGGCTTCAACAGTAATCGGCGTGACGATTTTGGCCACGGTCAGTTCGTCGCTCAGGCCGGCGGTGCCGCCCACTTTAACTACCAGGTCGCCGGTAACGCCCGGCTCCAGAACCACTTCCAGGTCGTCCAAGACCAGTTCGGCGGCGTCCGTGGAACCAGTACCATTACTAGCTTTAAATTCAAACTTGACAGTTTTGCCGTCCTTCCCGGGGAAGTTCACGAGGTCTATCCTTAGACCGCTGTCATTATCATCGTCCAACGCGCCCCAGCGGGCGTTTTCCGGCAGTTCCAGGGTCAGGGTGCGGCCATTGATAAGGCTCTCTGCAACGGATTCACTGATGGTGATCGGCGCAATTGCCTGTTCGAGCATACCTGCGTACACGGTCGGGACGTCGCCGGCAGTAATCTCGACATCATAGGTCCCGTAGGCGCCGACTACTAATTCGGACGGCGTGACGTCGCTGTCACCGCTCAGCTTGGCCGTGATCTCGCCGGTCTTGGCATCGGTCTCGTCGTCCACGTTAATTTTAACATCGAACTCAAAGCTGGTAGCCTCATTGGATTCATTTTCAATGCCTATTGTCAGCTCATCTTCATCGCAGGTAATTGTAATGCCATCTAGGAAAGCAGCTCTCTCATCACCCCAGATGATATTATCAGCACTCACAGTTATATCATCGCCGCCGCCGGTGGCCGCCCATGTAAAGCCGCTGGGCAGCTTGATAATCAAGGATTCATCATCCTCACTCAGGGAGCCGGCGGTGTCCTCAGTAACGCGGAAAGTGATTTCATCGCTGTCGGTAAAGGAATCTTCACCGCTAACGGATACGGCAACCTCGCCACCGGTGACGTTACCGATGGTAACGGTGCCTTTCGGGAAGCCGGAATTGTTAGGCCTTGTTGCAACCAAGTCGATAGTTCCATCGTAGCCGTCTTCCACCCAGATTTTCTTGGGATAAACATACAGGAAATATTCATCTCCAGATGAAGGTTCGCCGTCAACGGTCACACTGATTTCTTTGTCGCTGATCTGTTTTACCTTCAAATCAACGCCATACAGGCCGTTATTATCGCCCGCGTATTTTTCGGGGATCTCAATGTAGTTACCGTTTTGTGCTTTTTGGCCGTAACTGTAAGTGCTGCCGCTTACAGTCCCACTCCAGTCACTACCTGTCATCACATCGTCACTGTCAGTGCCCGATGCTTTGACCCAGACAAAATCACTGGGCAGGCTAAAGTTAATGCTGTGACCCTCCTGCAGGGAGCCTGCAGTAATCTTGACCAAAACCCCGCCCAGAGCGGTAACGACGCCGTCGTCGACGTTAGGAGCCGATAGAGGCGTAAAATCACCGGACGCGAAGGCCGGTGTCGCGGTCGGCACGATCATTGCCGCCAGGAAGCATAGTGTCATCAGGATCGATAATGCTTTTCTTTTCAGCTTCAAACTAAATTCCCTCCTAAAAACCAAATATTTTACGATAACCCGTACCGCTTGCCAGCGGAGCCGTTATAAGACTCTTAATCATCTCCCTTCATATGGTAATCAACAAGTTCCTTGCTGTAGACCGGCTGAGAATACTAACTGGTTGATTGTAAGCAGCAATATGGACGTATTCAACCGGGAAGCCGGTTTTACGGGTCGGGTTTCTTCCCCGGCCTGTTTTTTCTCCCCTCGTTTGCCACCTGACTAATTAGACAGCCAGTCAGGCCCAAAAGTTCCACCGCCGGTGAAATTTTTCAAAAAACATTTTAAAACGGCAAAATTTTGCTCCAAAGACTCCGGCCTTAACGTCCGGCCATGCTGCCGGTCTTAGCGCGGGAACAATAAAAGCCGGCGCTTCAACCGGCTTTTGAACAGCTTGGCGTATGCGGTTATTTTCAGTTAGTTGCTTTCCAGCCGGACCATGACGACCCTCTTGCCCGCCTCTTCTTTCCAGCCGGCAAGCTGCTGCTCGTACGAAGCGGCCTGGGTTTCCATCTTTTGCTGTTCCGCGGGATCCTGTACCGTACTCTGACGAGCCAGTAAATCATTGTATTCAATTAGCGTCTTATTATAAAGAGGCGTTAAATCCGAGCTTTCGTCCTGCCGGTCAACCACCGCCCCCACCTGGCCAAGATTAGAGATCAACCCGGGAGCCTGATCGGAGGCGACCGTCATCCTCATCACCAACACCGGCCGGCCATTGTTCTGCTCCGAAAAAACCTGGCTGGCGGCGCCGGAAGCATCTGCTATTGAAACAGCTTTACCCCTGGCGGAATCCATGTCGTTGACTGTCAACATCAAAGACGTTTTGGTTACTTTCATGCTTTCATGGCAAAATTCGAATTCTCCGCCAGGCGCGGATTGAGCCACCTCGGTTTTGCCGGGAGCGCCTGCCGGCGGGCCGGCTTCTGTGCCGCCGGCTTCACTCTCGTGAATGTCGCCGGGCGAACTTCCTGAAGCGCCTCCATCCTGGAGAACTCCGGGACTGTCAACGGCGCCGCCCGGCCCTGCGCCGGCGGCTTCGTCAGGGTTGCCGGGAACCACGTGCTCACCACCGTCATCAGCCGAAACAGCAGGGGGAGATGGTTCCAGAACTACCGTTTTACCGCCATCGCCGGCCATTCTCCAAATCCCCGCCGTGACTCCCGCGGAGCTGCCTGCAATGAACAGCAGCGCCGCCGCTGCCGCCACAGACTTCCGCCAGGCGGCGGGAATATATTTCAACAGACTCCGGCGCTCCTGCTTGAGCCTGTTCATAACCGAACTGCGCAGCTCGACCGGGGCCTCGATCTCGGCCCGGCCAATTTCCCGCAGGGTTCTGGAAAGCCGCTCTTGCAGCAAATGTTCATATGCGCAAGCCCGGCAATTCGCAATATGCGCGGCCAACTCAAAACTCTCCGCTTGGGTAAGCTGGCCGTCCGGCTGCAGTGATATCAATCTTTCAGCCGTGCGGCAATCCATACGCCCTCACCTTCTCTCCCTGGCGGCAGCCACGTCTAAGTCGACATGCCGCCCCAATTCCGTCATCTCCCGTCGCAGCACCTCGCGTGCCCGGCTGAGGCGGGACTTTACGGTTCCCAGCGAACAGCCAAGCAGACACGCGACCTCTTCATAACTGTATCCCTCTATTTCCCGCAGCACCAGCACCGCCCGGTGCTCCTCGGTCAATTTATACAAAGCTGCTCGGACCAGCCCGCGAAATTCCTTCTCCTCAAGAGCCTCCAGCGGGTCGCCGTCCAAAGCGGCCACCTCGCGCTGCATATTGCCGCCGTCTCCGGACTCGTAGGGTTCATCCAGCGACACTATTTTGCGGCTGTTCTTTCGTTTAATATTCAACCAAATATTTAATGTAATCCGGTGCAACCAAGTACCGAAATCAGCCTCGTTGCGGAAACTGCCCAATGCCTTATAAGCCCTGATAAAGACTTCCTGAGACAAATCCTGAGCGTCATCCTGGTTCCCGGCAAGATGGTAGCACAGCTTATAAACCCTGTTCTGGTAAAAGCCCACCAACTCTTCGAAGGCACGGGGGTCATTTGATTGTGCTTTTCTTACCAGGGTACTGGTATCGTGCACGGAAGCCACTCCTGATAATGCAGAACCTCCCGCTTACCTTATTAGACACAGGCATACCGGAAAAGTTCCGGCCGCGCAGAGGCTCTGCAAAATTTTTTATATTCCCAAAAACAAAGAGGAACACTAATAGTTCCTCCTTGTGATTCTACCATATGCCTTCCCGTGGCGCAATCCTGCTCCGCGCCGGCATGGGGGATCCTGGAAAACCGATTGGTTTGAATTGAAGCGCCTCAAACCATGACCAAGCCGCGCATGGCCCGGAAGCTCAGGATTTCCGTAGAGGAAGCAAGGCCTGCCCGGCCTTGCTTATCTATATATTTTTAGTAATAGAATGAATTGGAAGATTGCAGCTGTTGTCAAATACCGCCAAAAACGATGGGCGAACTCTTCCAACTTAATGTAGACCGGGACAGACTTAGCCTCGTTGTATTTTTGTCCCAGGCTGCCGGACCTCTTGATATGCTGTCCGTTCCTGCGGCTGACGTCCTGCAAAGTATTCCAACAGGCGGTCCATTACCTTTGCCATCTCACCGGCTGTCACCGGAGCGTCCGGCTCAAAGGCGCCGTCCGTACGGCCCCGCATCAGCCCCGTGGCGGCCATTTCGCCAACGGCCTGGAGGGCCCAGGACGGGATGCTCCCGGCATCCTTATAGGACAGAACACCGGGTCCGGACGGCTGAACACCCAGGTCACGCAGCAAGGCAGCCAGCACCAAGGCGGATTCAGCGCGGGTAAGGCTTTTCTGGGGTAGAAAGCTGCCATCAGGCCCGCCCCTGAAGATCCCTCTCAGCTTGGCTTCAGCTGCTGCGGCACGGCAGTTGGACGGGATATCTGCGGCATCTTTGAAGTCAAGCGGCCTGTCACCGGCTTTGGGCCAGTTTAAAAGCATCGAAATGGCGGCAACGACCTGTGCGCGGGTCATCGCGACTTCGTCCAGAGAGCCTGTATACCCGTCTTGTCCCATTACTTCAGCAATAATCTTAGCCGCATCAAAGCCGCCGTTCCAAAGCCCCCCCGGCAAGTTTACTTTTCTGCCGGCGACGTTACCCGTGCCGCAATCTACCGCCACCAAAGTAAAATCGTATCCGTCCTTATCATTACGCGGCAGGGAGAAGCTGAACCTTCCTGAACTGTCTACAGCTATGTCCTGGCTGGAACCATCCTCACCCCACAGGCAAACGGTATTACCCGCTCCCGTACTGCCGGTCACCGCCAGCCCCTCCGGCAGGGGAAGCATGGAAGAAAAAAGCGGCGGCGAAGCGCCGGCGCCAGCGGCATCCACTGAAACTAGGACGTAACAGCCGGTCGAGAGCTCTGCGGTATACTCAAGCGTAACTTTGTCACCCGGCCGCAAGTCTCCCGGGTGTACAGAGAAACCGTTTTTTCTATAGCGGGTGGCGCCGGAAACCAGGTAGGCGCTTTCACCTGCCGTGATCGTGCCGGCCGCGGCATCGTAGTCTGAGAAGATCCCGTTGGCGAAAAAGGTGTCCGCTATGTCCAACTGCCAGATTTCTTTGGCGCCAGGGTCAGTGGTGATCCTGACCCTGCCGCCGGGCGCTATGGACACCTCGTTGGTCCTGGTTCCCCAGCGATAAATTACTGCCTCCGGGGTGAGGTAAAGCGAATGATACTGATCGTCGTCACCCAAAAAATAGAGTGTCCTGTTTTTCTTGGTGAATTCAATGGCCTTACCATAAATAACATTGCTGTAAGCCGCCAACCCGATAGCTTCACCGGTATCAGGCAAAACAATCAGAGCCACGTGGTCGCCGGGGCTGATATCGTTAAAGGACGCGTCCGCCTTGTCCTTCTTGATCGGCGCTCCGGTCAGCAGCCTGAAAAAAGCCCCGTTTTCCAGCCGGACTTCGCCCCTGGCCGCAACCGTTTCACGGACCGTGCCAAGTGCGACCTGCCGCTTGACGGCCAGATACTCCACCTGACCGCTGGAAGGAGCAATCTCTATACGGACGGGCATACCGGGCAGAACTTCCACCAGCTCTTCCAGGGCACCGGTCCCGAAAGGGAGGTCCTCCGTTTGCGAGTTGATATAGCTGTCCTCGAAAGAATAGACCGCCTTCGACGAAATGGGATAGGATTTCTTTGAACCCTCCAGCAACAACTTTTTCTCGCCTTTTTCAGTAAGAACAGCCGCAACGATCCCTTCCTGTTCATTGTAGGAAACCCTTACCTGCCGAATTTTTTGGTCAAAAGGGTTTACTGTAGCGCTGACTTCCACACTGTTCGGCAGCTCTACAGGCGAACCGGCTTTCCCGTTCACCAGCACTTCCTGCCCATCGGCCAGATTATAGCCGCCAGTCCTTATGTCCTGGTTCGCTTCTGTGAAAATGATCCCGTTCGCTGTCCTCAGCACCATTGCGCCGGGCGCCCGCCAGAGCCGTACTGTAAGATAGACCTTCCCTGGAGTACGGTAAACCAAAGCCCCCGGAAGCAGGTGGGCCTGGTCGGAGACAGCAATCTGGTCGTCGATCAGGTTTACCAGCGGCAGCTGAGAGGTGCTGAACGAGCCGCCCTGTTCCAGAACCACGTAACCTTCATTAACCTTACTCACCACTCCCTGTGCCGGGGCTTGCCCCCAGACCAGCGCAAAATCCTGTAAAGCCACGGAACTACCGCTTATGACACTGCGATTGACGTCGGCCCCTACCACCCGGACAGTATATTCGCCGGGCGCCGGCGAGGGAAGGTAAACCTGCTCCACATTGTTAATCCGATCCGGGCTGTTTCGCCCGAGGAAATGGTTGCCATAGTACATTCTCCCGTCGGGAGTCTGCACAATAAGATCCAGGTCATTGACCAGCGTATGGGTGCTGCCGGCTTCCGCCGCCGGGTCGGTCCAGGCCAAAGTGGCTTTAAAAGGAGCCGTGGTGTCGGTAACCGTGAATTTGTAAGACAGTCCTTCTCCCTGGGCCACCCCCATCCATTCATCTTTAATCTGGAAGGCGCCCTCTTTCAGGGCGATGGTTGTCCCGGCCATATCGATTATACCGAAGCCATCTTGAGAGGAACCTTCCGGAAGGGAGCGGGCGCCGTTAATGAGCGCTGCCTTTAACAGCGCCGCCGAGGGTGACTGCATCTTCATTTCTTTATTAAAGTATTCCCGCAAAAGGGCCGCACTGCCGCCGGCTACCGCGGCGGCCATGCTTGTTCCCTGCATGCGGGTATAGTCCGGGTACCCAGGCATGTTCCCATCAACCAGCCGGGAACGGGCGGATATTACAGCTGTGGCCGGAGCCAGCAGTTCCGGCTTAATCCTGCCGTCCCCGGCGGGTCCGCGGGAAGAAAAATCAGCTGGCGACATGGAATCATCGGCGCCCGCTACAAAAGCCGGCCGTGGCAGTTCGGAAGCGCCGACCGCCAGGGCGTTCTTACTGTTAGCCTCGGTAGTAATGGTTGATGCCGCAGGTCCGCTGTTCCCCGCGCCAAAGGCGACAAGAAAATCGGGATTGCTGCGCACAAATTTATCAACCTGGGCGGCAGTATTACCGTAGGTGTCCGCCCCACTACCCCAAGCGTCCACATGGACGCGCGCCCCGGCGGAATAGGCCGGCCAAAACAAATCCTCAAGGTTGTCCGGCGGCTGCGGTTGGCCTTCACTGTTCAGGATGCCCTGGAAATAAATACTTGCGCCGGGCGCGACGCCCCGAAATTTCCCATTGGAAGCGGCTCCCGTGCCTGCAATGGTAGCGGCCATATGGGTCCCGTGCCCGTCGGGATCATCCGGGGTATCCCGCCCGGCCCAGGACTTTAACATAACGACCTTGGGCATTTTCCCCGGTACGCTCTGTAAATCCGGGTGGATATCATCCAGGCGTCCGGTGTCCAGGCCGCTATCGGCTATGGCCACTATCTGGCCTTCTCCTGTAAGGCCGCCAGGTACAACAAAGTCCGGGACGTTTACGGCCGTAGCGCCGGTTATATCCCTGGCGCGATCATTGAGAAAAGAAACCGGGTTTGCGTTATGTACAGGCGCCGAAAAACCGGAAAGAGTTATCAAGGTCAGGCAGGCCGCCAAAGCCAAAAGCACAGCCAGGGCCTTTCCCCTGACAGAAGTCAAAAAACGCATAAAAAACCCCCAAAGCTTCTATGTAAAGGTCCGTTGCTTCACAAAACAACTACCCTAATACTTTCGACGGACTTTGGGGATCTCCTGGTTCACGAAAAAATTTAGTTAATTTAGTTAACCATTATTCGGCTGCTATACAATCTTTTTGTAGCCCTTGCCTTTGCCGGCAGCGCTGAGCACACCCAGGGTGTTGAGGGCCAGGCCGGTGCCTTTGGCCACGCAGGACAGGGGGTCCTCGGCGATGTTGACGGGAAGGCCTGTTTCCCGGCTGATCAGGCGGTCTATGCCGTCGAGCAGGGAACCACCGCCGGTCATGATAATGCCGCTGTTTATAATATCCGCAGCCAATTCGGGGGAAGTCCGTTCCAGCACCTCTTTGACCCCGGCCACCACCAGATCCAGGGTCTCTCTGATTGCTTCATGCACCTGGCGGCGGGTGACCACAACCCCCTGGGGCAGCCCGGAAAGCATGTCACGGCCCCTGATCTCCATCTGTTTGTCGGCTGCGTCAGAGAGGTGGGCCGTGCCGACTTCCATTTTCAGTTCCTCGGCCGTCCGCTCACCGATGGCCAGGTTATATTCTTTGCGGATATACCGCACGATAGCTTCGTCGAATTTGTCTCCGCCTACCCGGAGTGATTTACTGCAGACAATGCCCCCCAGTGAGAGCACGGCAATATCGGTGGTCCCGCCGCCTATATCAATAACCATGGAACCACTGGGTTGTGAAATATCCACCCCCGCCCCGAGCGCCGCTGCAAGGGGTTCTTCAATCAGGTGGGCCTCCTTGGCTCCAGCCTGGACAGCAGCCTGACGCACGGCCCGTTCCTCAACACCGGTTACACCCGAGGGGATGCAGACCATGATCCGCGGCCGGAAAAATAGTTTGCGGCTTCCATCGGACCTGCTGATGAAGTAACGGAGCATCTTTTCGGTGACGTCATAGTCGGCAATTACCCCGTCACGTAGGGGCCGGATGGCGATAATGTTGCCGGGCGTCCTTCCCAACATCCTCCGGGCTTCGGCGCCCACTGCGATGATCCGCCCGCTGTCCCTGTCCATAGCTACAACGGACGGCTCCTGCAGCACAATTCCCTTCCCTCTAACGTAAACCAGCACATTTGCCGTACCCAGGTCAACCCCAATATCTGTTCCGCCGATCATAAGCCTGTCCCCTTTCGCTTTACAAAGAAATGAGCCCGTCCTCCAGACCAAATCCAAAGCAGCAGCCTGGATTGCCTGTCTAAAGGTTCCACGGCTCAGCAAAAGGTAATATTCTACTCCAATATACAAAATTCCTGTGCTAGACTATGCCAAATCTTTATATTTTCTCCGGGTCGCCTCGCCGCCCCGCAGGTGACGCTCGGCTTTATTGTACTCCAGGATTGTTTTGACCTCCTGGGCAAGCTGTTTATTGAGCGAAGGCAGCCTCTCGGTCATGTCCTTGTGCACAGTGCTTTTGCTGACCTGAAATACTTGAGCTGCCTGCCTGACCGTGGCCTGGGTCTCCAAAATATAGACACAGATATCCAGTACCCGCTTTTGTATGTATTCCTGCACTGGCCCAACCTCCTGCATTATGGAAGTTGGAAGTTGGAGGTTGTAAATAATGGAAAATCTTGAGTGAGATCCTTAGTACCAACTTCCTTCTAGATATATATGCGCCGGCCGGGAAGAAATGCGCCGCTGGAAAAAGAACCTGCCTAGAAGGTATTTCCTGAAAGAGCTGTTAGATATAGATGCCTCTATCGCGGCGTGGGCAACGGAAGCAGGGGGGAAGCAGGGGACGGTTCTTTTGCTTCCTGTACTGAAAACAACTGTACAGATGTTCAGCCCACAGAGTGAATCCCTAAAAATATAGGTGCGAATAAATTCGCACCTGCGTTTGTTGGGTACATTGTGTGTGCTAATTGTTATTCTTCGGGTATCAGCCTACTTCAATTGACCCCTTTTGAAAGTTTTGATCTTGACTTTATGCCAGGTTTGGAATATTTTTAAATATAACTGACTGGTCAGTCAGAGATACAGGAGGATACATCACATGGGCCAGCTGCCATTTACTGAGATCTTTAAAGGGGGAAAGGAAGGTAGACAGTATATATTTGAGTCGGCGGCAGGGGTTTTCACCAAAAAGGGCTATCACAAAACCACCGTCGAGGAAATTGCCGCAGCCATCGGCGTATCCAAGGGAACTATTTATTATTACTTTAAGAACAAAGAGGAGCTATACCTGGCCATTATCCGGGAGGGCATCGACCTTTTCCACGAGCAGCTCGCCAAAGCTGCCCAAAGCCCTGCCGGCCCGCAGGATAAAATTAGAAAACTAATCCGCGGTCACTTCATTTTCTGCGAAAAAGAAAAAGACCTGGTCTTTCTTTTTCTAAAAGAATTGGGCAGCACCGACTTTAGCAGGGAAATTCTCGCCGACATGCTGGCCAAGTGCCTGCAGGTGTTCCGCAACGTACTCGAGGAAGGGATTGCAAAGAAAGTTTTTCGGCCCGTAAACCCGGAAATAATCACCTCCGCCCTTTTCGGCATGCTTACCATTACTGCATTTCACTACCTCAGCTACTCCCGCGGGATCCCGCTCGAACTGGCCAGCCTTGCCCTCGAAGACATTTTCTTCAACGGAATCTGCCGCTGAAAATGGGCGTAAGGCATAAGGCGTAAGGCGTAAGGCGTAAAAACATCTTTTTACGTTATGGTAACATATGGCAAACTAAAGACCCAAAAGGAATACCATAACTACGCCCTACGCCCTATGCCTTACGACATCCCGAATTCCTTACTACATATAAGATGGAGGAGTATTCGAATGTTACCGGACGCGTTTGCCAAAATCACACGGGAGAAAGCCGCCGTCTCCGTTATATTTTTGTTTATCATCACAGCAACAATATTTCTCTTCATTTCCCAGGCCAAACATCAAGCCGCTGTCAACAGCAACCATGACAGCCTGACAGCCACCGGTACTGTTGAAGCAAAGAAGGTCATGGCTTCTTTCAAAGTCCCCGGCAAAATAGCCGCCCTGCTGGTTGACGAGGGCGGCAGGGTCGAACAGGGGCAGGAACTGGCCTCCCTCGACAGCCGCGAATTAACGGCCAAACTGCTCCAGGCCAAAGGAGCTTTTGAGGCTGCCAGCGCGCAGGCCAGACAGGCCGGCAGTTCCGTGCCTCTGACCAGCCAGCAGGTGGAGACCGCCATAGAGCAGGCCAGGGCCAAGGTCGCGCAGGCGGAAGTGGGCGTGACCGACGCCGGGCAGCAGCTTGAACGGGCGCAGGCATTGCACGACAGCGGCGCTATATCCAATAAAAGTTTTGATGACGCCAAAAACAACTTTGACCTGGCCCAAAACAAGCTGCGCGAGGCACAAAGCGGCCTCGATCAGGCGCTGTCCGCGCGTTTGAAGGTAGAAGCCGCCCAGTCCCAGTATGAAGCCAGCGTAGCCCAGAGCAACCAGGCCGGGGGAGCTGTTGAGGAGGCCCAGGCTTATCTGGACAACACCCTTTTAAAGGCGCCTATATCAGGCTATATTACCCAAAAGCTGCTTGAACAGGGCGAGATGGTCAATGCCGGGACTCCGGTCCTGGAAATCACCGATGTTGAGCATACATACGTTAAGATCTTCATCACCGAGAACAAAATAGGGCGTGTCCAACTAGGCCAGGCTGCGGAAGTGACGGTGGATTCATTGCCCGGCCAGGTGATACCGGGGAAGGTGGTCTGGATTAACAACGCCGGGGATTTTGCCGTGCACAGGGCGGTCAACGACCAGTACGAGCACGATGTCCGCAGCTTTGAAGTAAAGGTGGACGTCCCCAACCCGGACCTGGTCTTAAAGACCGGCATGACCGCCCGGGTGAGGCTGGTCGAGGAGGGCGAATAGCGTGGAACCAATAGTAAAAGTAAAAGACCTGGTCCAGAAAAGCAGAAAAAAAATCCTGCTGAACGGCCTTAACCTGGAAGTTTACAGAGGGGAGCTGTTTGGCCTTTTTGGCCCCAGGGGAGCCGGGAAAACAGCCCTGCTGCATATTTTGGCCGGCGTTGACCGGTTCAGTTCGGGAAGTGTGGAAATTCTCGGCCAGGACATCCGCCGTGGAGAAAGCTTCAAAAAAGCTTTGGGCCTGGTAACCCAGCAGCCCAGCCTGTTTGAAGACCTGAACGCGGCGGAAAACCTTGATTTCATCGCCACCCTTAAAGGCTGCCGGCGTGAGAGTGCCCTTGACCTCATCCGGCGCCTTGAGCTGCAGGATTTCTTAAGCGAGCCCTTGCACGACCTGAAACCGGGCCCTTACCAGCGCCTGGCTTTGGCCTGCGCCCTCCTCAACAGCCCGTCGTTATTAATTGCCGATGATTTAAGCAACTGCCTTGATCCCTTTTCCACCGCTGTTATCGCCAATGAGCTGGGGGGTTTTCTGGCAGGCGGCGGTACTTGCATCTGGGCCTTCAACAATATCAGCCTCTGCGCTTCCATGAGCCGGATCGGCTGGCTGGAGGACGGCGCGTTGTCTTTCTACCAACCGGAAGAAGCCCGCAGGGTTTGGGAGAACCAACGGCCGGACAATTTTGCGCAGCCGGGTGGAAGCCATGCCTAAAAAGTGCCTGGCCATCATGCGGCGTGAGTTTTTCTATATGTGGCGCGATCGCAGCCTCCGTTACATACTGTTAATCGGCCCCTTGCTGGGGCTAATCCTGTTTTACGCCACCTACAGCGCCCCGGTGATCAAGGCGATTCCCACAGCGGTCGTCGACCTCGACCGGACCATGGCCAGCCGGGAGCTGAGCGACCAATTCAGAAACACGGAGTATTTTAAAGTTGTAGCTTTCCCGGAAAATTTTGCCGAGGCTGAAAAGCTGCTCCAGGCGGGAAGCGTAACTGTCGGCATCGTTATCCCCGAAGATTTTGCCAGAAACACTTCCCTGGGCCGCCAGAGCAATATCGCCATTATGATTGACGGCAGCAATATCGCCTATGCCACCAACGCCACCAACGCCGTACTGTTGGTCACCCGCGCCATCAGCGCCAAGATCGGCGTTAAAACCCTGGTGGCCCGCGGCATTCAACTGACCGAGGCCCAGGAGGCCTACCAGTCAATCACCTTTCGTGAAGAGAGATGGTTCAACCCCGCTTTAAACTATGCCTACTTTCTGGTACTGGCGCTGGCTCTCAATTTTTGGCAGCAATGCTGCATGCTGGCCGCTTGCATGAACGTAATCGGTGAAACCGGCATGAATAGCCGGCTTCAGCTAAAAGCGATGGGAGTGTCAAAACTGCAGTTGTTCGCCGGCAAGTCGGTGGCGCACATCGCAGCTTTTATGATCATGGCGCTCCCCATTTACGCCCTGTCCTTTTACATCTTTAAGCTTCCCCTGCAATGCAGTTTCCGGCTGCTTTTCCTGTTCACCCTGGTTTTTGCCGTCTCGCTGCACAGCATCGGGACCCTGATGTCGAGTTTTTCCAACAGCGCCGTCAACGCTTCCAGGTTCGGCATGATTATTGCGTTGCCGTCATTTGTCCTGTGCGGCTATACCTGGCCCCTTGAGGCTATGCCGCACTACCTCCAGCAGCTGGTCAAGGTCCTGCCGCAGACATGGTTTTTTCAAGGACTTAATTACCTGACCTTTAAAAATCCCGGCTGGGGCTTTATATCTCATTATTTTCTGGCAATGATCGTGATCGCCCTGGTATGCTACGGTACAGCAGCCATAATAACTTCCAGGAACTAGGGGGCCTTTTGGTTTGAGGCAGATATTAAACATCGCTATATTTGAAATGAGACAGGTCTTCAAAGACAAAATCCTCGCCTTGATGGTATTCGCCGTACCTCTGCTGTACGCCGTCCTGTTCGGGATCGTTTACGCTTCGGCCGTTCTAACCGATATTCCTTTGGGCATTGTGGACCTGGACCAATCCCCCTTAAGCCGCGAGGTAGCCGACGCCTTTGCCAACAGCCCACGGTTTAAGGTGATCCATGAGGTAGACAGCTATGCCCGGTTGGAAGAAGGGATGAAAACCGGGACCGTACGGGCCGGCGTGGTGATCCCTGAGGATTTTGCGGCAGATGTAGCCCAGCACAGGCAAACAGCGATCCTCACAGTATATGACGCCTCCAACCTGATCTGGGGCTTTAATATCCGCAAGTACACGATGGAAGTGGTGAACAGTTTCAGCGCCGCCCACACCGCAGCCTTCCTGGCCGGGCTGGGACTTCCCGCGCGGGAAATCAACAATATTCTAAACACCGTATCCTGCAATATCGAGGTTTGGTACAACCCCACCTACAGCTATACCACCTATATGTTAATCGGGCTGGTGGTGTTAATCATTCACCAGATCTGTCTTTTATGCGTCAGCCTTACCGTTACCAGGGAAAAGGAGCGCAATACCTGGGTACAGTATCTGGCCGCCCCGGTTCCTCCCTGGAAAATCTTTTTGGGCAAGTCGCTCCCATACTTTTTAAGCAGCATGTTGAACTTTGGCCTGTTGATATGGTTTATCTACCGCCTGCTGCACGTAAAAGTCGAGGGCTCTATGCCGCTGGTGGGGGCTATGGGTTTAATCTTTGCTGCGCTCATTATCTCAGCAGGATTTTACCTGTCCGTCCGGGCTGCTAACTCATTGCAGGTGACCAGGTACATCATGCTCCTTTCCGTTCCCTTTTTCATCATCTCCGGCTACGTCTGGCCCAAGACCCAAATCCCGTCTCTGGTGAACGGACTGACCGCAATTCTGCCTTACAGCTGGATGGCGGAAGCCATGCGACTGGTAACCGTGAAAAATCTGGGTTTAGAGGCCATCCAGGTCCACGCCCTGGCGCTCTCCGCCATGGCGATACTTTGCGCGCTGCTGGCCGCAACCTTTAAAAAACGGATAAAACCACCGGATGACGGCGGCCCGGTGGTCAACAACGGCGCTTATACTCCCCGGAGAAGCTAGAGGAAATAAGGTCATTATCGAAATGGATTAAATAAATGGATTTTGCGCCTTAACGCCTTCATAAAATTGGCCATTGTTGAGATCTTCGGTCAAAAGCACGGTACAGCCCAATTGCAAAAGGCAGCGCAGCATGTTGTTTTCATGAGGGCGCCGGTTAGCGGCGGCGCCTAGTTTTCAAGGCCGGTTATTTCCACCCCGCTGTAGTAATGCCCCAGGATGGCCCGGTAAGTGTAGCCGTGCTCGGCCATCCCCTTGGCTCCGTACTGGCACATACCTACTCCATGGCCATAGCCGGTGGTGGTAAAGGTTATAGAACCGTCCTGCAGCTTCCAGGTGAAATTGGTTGAGCGCAAGCCCAGGAGATCCCTCACCGCTACGGCCGGGAATTGCTGGCCGTCGACAACCAGGGTTTTCGGCCTGCCGGAAGACGTCCTTTCGATCACCTTCATCTCACCCGCGGCTTTGTTACCTGAAACCGGTACGGCTGCCAGTGTTGTACCCAGCGCCTGGTCTACCTGTTCCAAACTGATGGATACCGCTTGCACCGATTGCGGGTCGTCTTCGTAAGGACAGGGGACACTGCGCAGGTAGGGGACCTGGAACTTCCAGACATCTTCCGAGTTCTCAGTTTTACCCCCGCAGGCAGCATGATAAGCCGGGTCGATTAACTGCTCCTGATAAGTCAGGACCTCCCCCCTGGTTTCATCCACCGCTGTTTTCACTTTGTAGAAATATTTGTAGTAATACAAGGTACCCCAGCGCTCTTTCAGCTCCTCCCTGGACAGCCAGGCCTGACCGTGACGGTGGTCATCGCAGAGATCAGCGCCCGGGTGCAGGGGATTGGCCACACCCCCGGCGCCCATGCGTTTAACGGCGTAGGTCCTGGCTGCAACGGCCTGGGCCTTTAAGGCTTCGAGAGGGAACTCAGCCGGCATCTCCGCAGCCACCACGCCAATCAGATACTCTTCCAACTGTATCTTCTTGATCTTATTTTCCTGGTGCAGGTACAACCTGACCGTACTTGTTGCGTAGCCGAACTTGGCAGGCGACTGCCTGTTCATGAAATGAGGAAGAATAAACAGCAGGGCGGCTGCCAGCAGCAGGGAACCTATTGTCAACCGGCGCATAGGGGACACCCCGTTACCTAACTTATTAGTAATAAATGTATATTTTACGGACTGGCATATTATACCACAAATTGGTTAATCAACTGACAAAATCATTACGCCTTTTGCAGGAAGCAGGGGGACGGTTCTTTGGAAGCAGGGGGACGGTTCTTTTGCTTCCTTTTTTTGCTTCCTTAGAAAATTACTATTCAGCTGCTTAAGCCCACAGAGCGAATCCTTAAAAATGCAGGTGTGAATCCTTCGTACAGAAATTACGTTAGTTACCCAAGTCCGGCGCCGGCGCGCCGTGTGCGATTGATCGCACCTGCATCGTTTGGTGCTTTCACGATTATGTGGCGCCGCCGGCTGGTATGGGCGGCTACCTTGGGAACGGTTCAGGAAACCACTGCCGACCTCTGGATATCAGCGCCCAAGCCCCTCAGCTTTTCCTCCAGGCGGTCATAGCCACGGTCGATATGGAATATATTGCCGATTTCCGTGCGGCCTTCCGCGGCCAGACCCGCCAACACCAGCGCCGCTCCTGCCCGCAGGTCGGTGGCTTTAACGGGGGCGCCGGTCAGCCGGGGCACCCCCTGCACGACCGCGGTGCGGCCTTCTATTTTTATCCTGGCCCCCATTCTCTTGAGTTCATTGGCGTGCATAAACCGGTTCTCAAAGACAGTTTCGGTGATCATACTGGTTCCCCTGGCCAGGCAAAGGACAGCCATCAACTGGGCCTGCATATCGGTGGGAAAGCCCGGATAGGGCATGGTCTTGATGTCAACGGGCTGCAGTTCGCTGTCGCTCGAAACCCTGATGGAGTTTTCATTCTCTTCCACCCTTACCCCCGCCTCCCTTAACTTGGCGGTAACAGGTTTGAGGTGGTCGCAGATGACGTTGTCGACCAGCACGTCTCCTCCGGTTATGGCCACCGCCGTCAGAAAAGAACCTGCCTCGATCCGGTCCGGGATTACGGTATGCACGGCGCCGCTGAGGCTGGGTACTCCTTCCACCTTGATTATTTTGGTGCCCGCCCCTTTGATGCGGGCGCCCATAGCGTTTAAAAAATTAACCAGGTCCACAATCTCAGGTTCTTCCGCGGCATTTTCTATCACTGTGGCGCCTCTGGCCAGGCTGGCGGCCATGATCAGGTTTTCTGTGGCGCCGACACTTGGAAAATCAAGATATATCCGGCTTCCCTTGAGTCTTTCCGCTACCGCTTCGATACAGCCATGGCCATATATTATTTTAGCCCCCAGCGCTTTAAAACCCTTCAAGTGCAGGTCGATTGGCCTGGTACCGATGGCGCAGCCACCCGGCAAGGGCATTACCGCCCTGCCGGCCCGGGCCAAAAGCGGCCCCATCACCAGAAAAGACGCGCGCATCAGGCGTACGTACTCATACGGGGCTTCAACTTCTTTCAGGTCCGGGACAGAAATGTTTATTTCCTTATCACCGCGGCATACTCGCGCGCCCAATTTTTCAATAACCCTGCAGATGCTGGCTACATCTGCGAGATTGGGGATATCTTGCAGCGTACAGGCGCCCTCCGACAATAGAGACGCTGCAATAATGGGCAGGACTGCGTTTTTGGCGCCGCTTACCTTCACGGTTCCTCTAAGGCCGGCCCCGCCGCGTACGATCAGCTTTTCCAAAATACTCTCCGCCTTAATATTCCGTATAAATTACCGGTGAAGCCACGTATACATAGGTAGCCTGTTCCTGGATATTGCTGCGAAAGGCCACGTTAAGATTGACCTCTTTGCCGTCGTAGCGCAAACCGTCAGGCAGGTTATCGCTGTGTCCGGTAAGGCTGACCAGGTTATCTTTGACCGTCTTTTCCTGAATAGCGGCGCCGGCCCCGGCCATGACTTCCTCAGCCCTGGTCAACAATTCCTCCTGGTTTAACGCCCGGTTGATTTTCCCGGTGTAAGTCAGGGCCACGTACTCGTCAGCGCTCTGCGTTATTAAAGCCTGCCGGATTTTTTCCTTATAGTAGCCGGCTTTACCGGCCTCCGTTCCAAGGCTGATCATTAAGTGAGTAACTTTTTGGCCTTGCAAGAGTTCCATGGTCTGGCCAAGAACTGCTCCAGTGGCGCCTCCGGGCATGGTCCCCTGGACTTTGACACCTCTGGCGTATGCGTTCTCCCACGTTTCCATGGGCCGTCCTTCCTCAAGTGTTAACAACCCAGCGGTATGATTGACCAAAACTTCCAAGGCCATTTCCTCCGGAGCATCAACTCTTGCCCAGCCGGTTACGTTAACAGACTGCAATTCGGCGCCGCTAAGTCTCATCATATCCATCAGGGAACGCTCTTCCCGGTATGACGCCAACATCTTCAGGCCCGCCGGAGCCAGCGCCAGGGCAATCACTATAAGGACAATCAGCATGGCGAGTATATACTTCTTTTTTGGGGGACAGTCCCTGAGAAATGCCCTCAGCATAAGTGGTAACCTCCAAAAGTGCAGCATTATATTTATGTTCTATTATTTCCAATTATTTCTACTGCAATACGAAATAAAAAAATACCCGGGGCGAATTGCTCCGGGTCCGGTAGGGTAAATCTTCTTTTTTAGTAGTAATCTACTTGTCGTTTGCAGCTCTCAAGCGCATTATCGCCCGCTTAAGAGCCAGCTCTGCCCGCAGCACGTCCAGGTCGGCGGCTTTTGCGGCCAGCCTGTCCTCGGCCCGCTTCTTGGCCCTTTCGGCCCGGGCTACGTCGATCTCGTCAGCCCTCTCAGCCGAGGTGGCCAGGACCGTAACCCTGCTGTTGCGGACTTCCATAAATCCGCCGCTTACGACAACCTTGATAAAGTCGCGGTCCTGCTGAATTCTCAGGACGCCGATGTTAAGAGATGTGATAAGCGGGGCGTGCTCCGGCAAGATACCCAATTCGCCGTCAGTCCCGGGCGCAACCAGAAATTTCACGTCCTCGCTGAATACCTTCCTCTGAGGAGTTACGATTTCCAGTCGTTGGCTTTTTTCCGACATATTGCGCACTCCCCTCTCTTATCCAGCTAATTCTTTGGCTCTTTCCACAACATCTTCTATACTGCCCGCCCAGAAAAAGGCGTCCTCCGGCAAATCGTCATGTTTGCCATCAAGGATCTCCTTGAAGCTGCGAATAGTATCTTTAATTGAAACAAATACCCCGGACCTGCCGGTAAAGGCTTCGGCTACGTGGAACGGCTGCGACAGGAACCTCTGCATTTTCCGGGCGCGGGCCACCAACAGCTTGTCATCATCTGAAAGTTCTTCCATACCAAGAATAGCGATAATATCCTGAAGTTCCTTGTAACGCTGGAGCACCTTCTGAACACCCCTGGCAACAGCATAGTGGTCATTTCCCACGATCAGCGGGTCAAGGATCCTTGATGTCGAGTCGAGCGGATCCACTGCCGGATAAATGCCGAGCTCGGAAATTTGGCGGGAAAGAACAACCGTGCCGTCCAGGTGGGCAAACGTGGTTGCCGGGGCCGGGTCGGTCAGGTCATCGGCTGGCACGTAAACGGCCTGCACCGAGGTAACCGAACCTTTCTGGGTCGAGGTAATCCGCTCCTGCATCTGTCCCATCTCAGTGGCCAGGGTCGGCTGGTAACCCACCGCAGAAGGCATCCGGCCAAGCAGCGCCGAAACCTCGGAGCCGGCCTGGGTAAAACGGAAGATATTGTCAATAAAGATCAGCGTGTCGGCGCCTTCTTCATCACGGAAGTACTCTGCCAGGCACAGGCCGGTCAGAGCGACCCGGAGACGGGCGCCCGGCGGTTCGTTCATCTGGCCGAACACCATCGTGGTTTTGTCCAGAACGCCGGATTCAGTCATTTCATTATAAAGGTCGTTCCCTTCACGAGTACGCTCGCCAACACCGGCAAACACCGAGATACCGCCGTGTTGTTTTGCAATATTATTGATTAACTCCTGAACAATAACGGTCTTGCCTACGCCTGCGCCGCCAAACAGTCCAATCTTACCGCCCTTTAAGAAGGGGACCAGCAAGTCAATAACCTTGATACCGGTTTCAAGCTGCTCCACCTTGGTTGACTGCTCCACCAGAGGAGGCGCCGGACGGTGGATAGGATATTTCATGTCACTGTTTACAGGTCCCTTACCATCAATAGGTTCACCCAGAACGTCGACAAGCCGGCCCAAAGCCGCCCTACCTACCGGAACTGTAATAGGTGCGCCTGTATCTACAGCCTCCATGCCCCGTACCAGACCGTCGGTAGCGGACATGGCCACGGTACGGACCATGTTGTTTCCCAGGTGTGAGGCCACTTCCAGGGTAAGGTCGATCTTCCTGCCGAACATGTCTTCCTTGTCGCTCTTAATTTTGATAGCATTATAAATTTCAGGCACCTGGCCGGGTGGAAAGCTGATGTCCACCACAACGCCGATAACCTGCACAACTTTACCAACGTTCATTCGCTTCTCTTACCTCCTTCACAACAACTTAAACCACGATCCGAATTTACAGGAATTAATATCTTGGGTGAATACATTCACACTTACGTCGATCCATTCACTGTTAATCCCGTAATTTCGCAACAATTGTGTTACTCTAAAGCCGCAACGCCGCCGACAATCTCGGAAATTTCCTTGGTGATCTGGGCCTGGCGGGCTCGGTTCATGGACAATGTAAGGTTGTCGATCATTTCTGAAGCACTCTTTGTGGCGTTTTCCATGGCTGTCATTTGAGCGCTGTAAAAACCGGCTTTCGTCTCTAAAAGCCCCTGGTAAATAGCGTTCTCAATGTATTTGGGCAGCAACTCGGCCAGTACCGCCTCAGGCGAGGGCTCAAAAATATAAGAGACCTTCTTCGCTTCGTCGGCACCCTCTGCTTCTGTTGGCGGCTCGGCCGGCAACAGCTTTACGACAACCGGCTTTTGTACCAGCACATTGACAAACTGGCTGTAAATTAGGTACACCACATCATAGTCCTGGTTCGAGTACTTATCAATCACATAGGAAGCGATTTCCCTTACCGTGCCGTATTTGATGTCGTCGCCCAACCCAATGTACTGCTTGGCGATATTGAATCCACGCCGCACAAAAAAGTCACGGCTTTTACGGCCGATGGTAACAAGGCTTACTTCTGCGCTCGCTGCCTTAAGTTCCTGGGTCGCACGCTTAATTACATTGCTGTTGAAGCCGCCGCAAAGTCCACGGTCGGCTGATATAACGATATATGCTGCTTTCTTCGGCTCGCGCACCTCCAACAGCGGGTTATTAACCCCAGCGGAGGCCACGGCTACCCGCCCAAGAACACTCTTAATCCGCTTGGAATACGGTCTGGCAAGTGTCACAGCTTCCTGTGCCTTGCGCATTTTAGCAGCCGAAACGGCTTTCATGGCCTTGGTAATCTGCTGCATGTTTTGGGTGCTTTTGATACGGCGCCGAAGATCTCGCAAATTTGGCATCTACTTTTTCACCACCTTTTACATTCGGCAGTAGGTACCGGCAACAGGTCTAAAACTTGATGCCCCAAAGCCGCTACCTTAAAATCGGTCGTCAGTCGTCAGATGTCAGACGTCGGATTTAAGTTGGAATTCGCTTTGCGAATTCTTTTTATTCTGACTTCTGATTTCTGACCTCCGACTTCTGTTACTACAGGCCACGTGCAGTTTTGAAACCACTCTTGAATTCTTCTACGGCTGCACGCAGTTCTTTTTCAACAGCTGCAAATTCTCCGGTTTTTCTGATGGTTTCACCTATACTGGGCTTGTTAGCCTTCATGAATTTCAACAATTCCGCTTCAAAAGGTTGTACCGCTTCTATCGGCATATCGTCCAGATAACCATTGGCAGCGGCATAAATGCTCATGATCTGCTCTTCAACCGGCATAGGTACGTACTGTCCCTGTTTTAACAATTCCGTCATACGCTCGCCGCGGGTCAGCCTGGCCTGGGTAGATTTATCCAGGTCGGAACCGAACTGGGCAAAGGCGGCCAGTTCACGATACTGGGCCAGGTCAAGGCGGAGGCTGCCGGCAATCTTTTTCATGCCTTTCACCTGTGCGGAGCCACCCACACGGGATACCGAGATACCCACGTTAACAGCGGGCCGTACACCGGCGTAGAAAAGGTCGGGCTCAAGGAAGATCTGGCCGTCGGTGATGGAGATAACGTTAGTTGGAATATATGCGGAAACGTCGCCAGCCTGGGTCTCGATAATGGGCAGAGCCGTCATGGAGCCTGCGCCAAGGTCGTCGGACAGCTTGCAGGCACGCTCCAACAACCGGCTGTGCAGGTTGAATACGTCTCCTGGATAGGCCTCACGTCCGGGCGGCCGGCGCAATAGAAGTGACATTTCACGATAAGCGGTAGCCTGCTTGGACAGGTCGTCATAAACAATCAGGACATGTTTGCCCTGAGCCATGAACTCTTCACCAATAGCTGCCCCGGCGAATGGAGCGATATAGAGCATCGGGGATGGGTCAGATGCAGTGGCGGAAACGATGATGGTATAGTCCATAGCCCCTGTATCCTGCAGTTTTTGCATTACGTTAGCCACAGTAGACTGTTTCTGTCCAATAGCCACATAAATACAAATGACATCCCCGCCTTTTTGATTGATGATAGCGTCAACGGCGATGGCGGTCTTACCGGTCTGGCGGTCACCGAGGATAAGTTCCCGCTGGCCGCGGCCGATAGGAATCATAGAGTCGATAGCCTTGATCCCGGTCTGCAGAGGCTGGTGCACCGATTTACGGAACATAACACCGGGGGCGATTTTCTCTACCGGGTTAAATTTGTCGCTGTTAATGGGTCCTTTGCCATCCAGCGGCTGGCCCAGGGGGTTGACTACACGGCCGATCAGGGCGTCACCTACAGGTACGGATATAATCCGGCCGGTGCGCTTGACCGTGTCCCCCTCCTTAATATGCTTATAAGGCCCGAGAATAACGCAGCCGATGTTGTCCTGCTCCAGGTTGAGGGCCATCCCCAGCACACCGCCGGGGAATTCCAGCAGCTCCATGGACATACAGTCCATCAAGCCGTATACACGGGCGATACCGTCACCGACATTGATTACGGTACCGACATCCGTCATCTCGATCTGGGCCTGGTACTTATCTATCTGCTGCCGAATAATCGAGCTGATTTCTTCAGGTCGCAAATTCATTCACTGGTTCACCCCTATCTAGTTAACTTATTGCCTTCAGGCGATCTTTCAGGGTAGTCAATCTGGTCTTAACACTGCCGTCTATAATTTTATCCCCCATACGCACTATAACCCCGCCTATGATAGACGGGTCAACAGCATAAGAGGTCTGTACTTTTTTACCGGTCAGCCTGGCCAGGATGCTGCTCAGTTCGCCCTTTTCCGCATCGTTCAACTCAACCGCCGTGGTTACCCTGGCATCAATGATGCCCCGGTCAGCATTGGCCAATGCCACAAACTCATCGACAATGTCGCCAAAATAAGTCTCCCGCCGGCGATCTACCAACAAGGCAAGAAAGTTACCCGTGACTTCAGATATTTTCCCTTTAAAAAGCTGGTCTAATAATTCCTTCTTGGCTGCAGCGGTGATTTGCGGGTGGTAAAGCAGCCTCTGCAGTTCAATGTTTTCGTCCAGGATGCCTCTGACCTCTTTAAGTTCGGACTCAATCCTGTCGACCATGCTCTTGTACTTCGGTAAGGTTTTCTCCTCAGATGCAATATCATATAAAGCTTGCGCGTAACGTCCCGCTACAGGGCCCCTCATTGCAGTTCCCCTGCCTCTTTAATAAAGTTATCAATCAAACTGCGCTGGATCTGGTCATCCATATTTTTATCAATGATCTTACCAGCAACCAGTACGGACAGGGAAGCAACCTGGTCACGCAGTTCTGCAATCGCCTTTTGCTTTTCACGTTCAATTTCCGCCAGGGCGGCGTCTTTAATCTTGGCAGCCTCTTTTTTGCTGTTTTCAATGATTTCCAAAGCCTGGTCTTCACCGGCCTTGGTAGCCTTCTGGATAATTTCCTGGGCCTGCTCGCGGGAGCGGCGCATTTCAGCCTCGTAGCCCGCTTTCAATTGTTCCGCCTGCTGCCTTTCCTGTTCGGCAGCGGCGATGTTGCTGGCAATATGTTCCGACCGGTCAGCCAAAAGCTTAGCCAGCGGCTTATAAGCAACTAAGCGCAAGAAAACTAATAAAATTATAAAATCAAATATCTGCGCCAGTACTGTAGCGTTAAATTCTAACACTCGTTCCCCTCCTTCCATCTCCCGGTGGACAAAAGGAAGGCGATAGCATTTTGGTCGTGGGTCGTGAGCCGTGGGGTCGTTGGTCATTGATTAAAGATGAAAGATTTCAGAAAGACAACATCTTTCCCAACGACTCACTTCCAACCACACACGACCATTATGCTATGCCTTTTTTGCCTTGACACATGCCTTCTTAGGCAGCTTTGCCCAAAAGTATAAAGGCGATAACGACCGCAATAATGGGCATAGCTTCGATCAGACCCACTGAAATAAACATGGTGGTCATAATGGAACCCTTAGCCTCCGGCTGACGGGCAAGACCTTGTACGGCGTTGCCGGTAACCATACCGTCACCAATACCTGCGCCAAGGGCGGCCAGGCCTACTGCGAGAGCCGCTCCTAGAGCAGCGCCAGCTCCTAATTCCATGCATTTCCCCTCCTTTCCAAGGTAAATTTAATCCATTGTTAACTAAGTAGTTGGATCATAAAGCAAATCCAAGCTCGTAAATCAATCTATTAAATTCTAGTGCTCATCAGATACAGCCTGCCCTACATACGCTATGCTGAGCATGGTGAAAATAAAGGCCTGTATACAACCCACGAAGATACTAAAAGCAAGCCATACTACGGAAGCGATAAAACCCCCAAAGACATGGATCCACCCTCCCAGCATGCCCAGCAGGACGGCAATCAGCACTTCCCCGGCGTATATGTTCCCATAAAGACGGAAAGTCAGCGTAACGGGCTTGGCTAAGTCTTCAATGATTGTAATGGGAAGGAAGAATACGAATGGCTTCAGATAGTGTTTAAAGTAACCAAGACCTTTGTACCGGATACCAAAGATATAAATCAGTATGAAGGTACACAGGGCGAGGCCAAACGTCGTATTATAATCTGCTGTCGGAGAACTGAGGGTAGGTACGAGACCAATTAAGTTGGCGAACAAAATAAAAATAAAATAGGTTATTACAATTGGGAGCAGGGCTAAGCCTATCTTGGGGTTCATATTATCATTGACCAGACCTCTGATAAACTCCCACATCATCTCCATGATGTTCTGCGCCCCTCTGGGTCTGCGCATGTCCATGCCTCTAGTCGCAGCCACAACAAAAAGAATTACCAGGAGCATGGTAATCCAGGTCAGGATCAAGGTTTTTGGATTGAAAGCCAGGGTGGTGTTGCCTACCACTAGATCCCATGTATCGTGCGGCCATCCCCATATGTTTAGCTCGTGTTCAACTTCTTCGAAACTCAACATAACTCTTTTCTCACCCCTTTCTATATTAAATTTTGATGCCCATATGTTTAAGAATTGGGCCCCTCCGATTTCCTGTTGGGTAGGCCCATCAGCATCAAGACAGTACTAAAAGTAAAGATGCAGGGAGCTACAAAAATACCCGCCGCAGCCGCGTAAAGGTTAATGGAATCAGTGCGCGACACGAAATAAAGTACCGCGATGCTGGTTGAGATACGCATGGCGTAACCGGCCTTCATATGAGCGTAGGCATTGGGAACAGCCATGCTGACGATGGCGAGAAGCCTTTTACCCAGAAAAAAAGCATTCCACATGCCCGTTGCAATACCGATACCAAGACCCAATAAAACCGGATCTTGGGGCCGGATAAGCAAAGCCAGGCAAAAGAACACCAAAAGACAAGCCAATATCCTCAATGTCCTGGCAAGCTGGCCGTCAAAGTCCCAATCCCGCATATTCTTACTCCCTTACTCCCCTAAAAACCCTTTGAGGGTTTTATATACACCCAGCATCCCGGCGGCAAGCCCGCCCAGGACCCCTACCAGAAGCAGCCACGGCCCGGTGCCGAGCATCTGGTCCAGATACCTGCCGCCAAAGTATCCCAAAACCACCGTTATAGCCATTTCCATACCTATCGTGGTGGTCAGGGCAAGTGCCTGCAGTACGCCTCCCCGGCCTTCTCTTTTTTCTTCTATTTTTTTATCTTTTTTTTCGGCCATCACTGACCGCAACCTGACTGGCTCATGCTTCTACGAGGCCTATAACAGTATTTAACCTTATTTGTTCTACAAAAATAATGGTATTCCTCCATTTGAATAATAAATTTTAAATAAAATTTTTCTAATCTTACAAAATATATGCCATTGAAGATAAATATTGGATTTATGTTAAATATTACAGGTTATAGTACATTTAAACCGGCCTGAATTCCCCGGGACGTTTTCCGGAAAGGCCAAAACGGTACCTGATGGCCTGCACAATACGCCGGGAAGCATGGCCATCCCCGTACGGGTTGACGGCGTTGGCCATCCTGTCATAGTGAGCGCCGTCCTCCAACAGCTTTCTGGCGGCGGCAGCCACCGCTTCCCGGCCGGTTCCCACCAGCAGCACCGTGCCGGCATCCACCGCTTCCGGACGTTCGGTGGTATCGCGCAGCACCAGGACAGGCTTGCCCAGGGAAGGCGCCTCCTCCTGAAGGCCGCCGGAATCACTCAAAACCAGATAACTGCGTCCAATAAGGTTGGCAAACGGCTGGTAATCCATAGGCTCCGTGAGGTGAACCCTGTCCAGTCCACCCAGCTCATCATCCACGACCCTTCTTACGGCAGGGTTTTTGTGGACCGGGAAGACCACTTGCACATCGGGATAGGACTCTACCACCTCCCGCAGCGCCTGGTATATTTCACGCATGGGTTCCCCCAGATTTTCCCGGCGGTGCGTGGTGACTAAAAACACCCTGTGTTTATGATAATCCAGTGCGTTCAGCACCGGGTCATCGAACCGGTAGCCGGGCCGCACTGTGGCCAGCAGGGCGTCTATAACCGTATTGCCGGTCACAAATATGGTTTCCGGCTCTGCCCCTTCCGCCAGCAGGTTTTGCCTCGCCGTGGCTGTGGGGGCAAAATTCAGATCTGCCAGAACGCCCGTCAGGTGGCGGTTTATTTCTTCCGGAAACGGGGAAAATTTTTTCCGGGTGCGCAAACCGGCCTCAACATGACCTACCGGTATTTGCAGATAAAAGGCGGCCAGAGCAGCCACAAAAGTGGTGGTGGTATCACCATGCACCAGGATCAGGTCAGGCTTTTCCGTCTCAAAGACCCGCTTTAACCCGGACAGTGCCCGATTGGTTATATCAAAGAGGGTTTGTCCCTGCTGCATGATATTAAGGTCGTAAGCAGGGGTGATCTCGAATAGCTGCAAAACCTGGTCCAGCATTTCGCGGTGTTGAGCGGTAACCGCAACTTTGCATTCGATTTCCGCCTGGTGTTTTTCCAACTCCTTAACCAGGGGCGCCATTTTTATGGCCTCCGGCCTGGTTCCGAATACTGCCAGTACTTTAAGCAAAAACACATCTCCTTGATAACGAATAATGTAAGGTTATCCATACCGGCCAGTCCACTGGAAATAGTCTATGCGCTAGACAACCTTTAGATAACCTTTTTCAATCAGCTTGCCGATATGCTCATTACGGGCTTTTTCCAAATCTATCCCGTACTGCTCCTCCAGCACAAACATCATCGATACAGCCGTCTGGGCAACATCGAGCAGCTCATAGGTTATCTTCATCATCGCCTCTTTTTCACTGAGCCTTTTGGCTTCACCCGAGAGGCCGCGCAGTTTCCCGATGGCCTGGGCCAGTTCCCCCGCTTCCTCCATCAGCTTCAGGGCTGTGGATTCAATAGTGGGGGAAAGATTATTCAACTTCGGCAAAAGGATATTTTTCTTCTGCACTTGTACACCTCACGTCCGCCTTATAGGATGACAGGCTAGCAAAATTATACCATAATTGTCTAAATCATCAGCCAGTCTTTTTGCTCCGGCGACCACTTGCAGATGACCATTTCGCCATTTTCATTCAAGTAAACGATTCTGTCAATCAAGGCATTCCTGATCATTCGCCTGCAGAGCAGGCAGGGGGCGCCCGAGGCCAAGGAGCCGTCCGAGTTGAAACCCGTCACGTAGATAGACGAGCCTATCATCTTCACCGGATCGCCGTTGATGATAGCGTTTTGTTCCGCGTGGACGGCAACGCACAGTTCGTATCTTTCTCCTTTGGGGATCTTGAGTTCTTCCCGGATACACCTGCCCGTGTCAATGCAGTTAGCCTCACCCCTGGGTGAACCATTGAAACCGGTGCTGATAATGATGTTGTTGCGGACGATAACAGCCCCGTAAAAACGTCTCAGGCAGGTGGACCTGGTAGATACCACCTTGGCTATTTCGATAAAGTACTCGTCCCAGGTCGGCCTCTGCTTGCTTTCTCCGGTCAAGTTATCCTCCCCGCTTGGCCAAGCGCTTACAATTTTATTTCGCTGCCGCCCCGGCAGTTGCATGTGCTGACAGCCCAACTCAGGTTATCGCTAACACACTCACAATTTTGGACATGGGACGTGGGTCGTGAGTCGTGGGGTCCGGGTATTGCTAACGGGTTTAAACATATGTGATCCTGTTTACTCCCGCTTCTCACGTCTCAATACAGAGGGTACCTCCGGCAGATTTCAGCAACCCGTTCTCTGGCCTGGTCCAACCTGGCTGAATCAGCGCGGTTGGCAATAGTATAGTCCATAATTTCAGCGATTAACGCCATATCCTGCGCTTTCAGGCCGCGGGTGGTGACTGCGGGGACGCCGATGCGGATCCCGCTGGAAATATTGGGCGGCTGCGGGTCAAAGGGTATGGCGTTCTTGTTGATAGTAATACCGACACGGTCAAACAGAATCTGGGCTTCACTGCCGGTAATGTTTTTACCTCTCAGGTCAACCAATACCAGGTGTGTATCGGTACCGCCCGAAACCAGCTCAAATTTCCGCTCCAGCAAAGCCTCGGCCAGAGCCCGGGCATTGGTGACAATATTCTGCTGGTATTCTTTGAAACCAGGCTCAAGCGCTTCTTTCAGCGCCACGGCCTTGGCAGCTATTACATGCATCAGAGGACCGCCCTGAATGCCGGGAAAGACCGCCCGGTTGATTTTAGCCGCGTACCTTTCGCCATCCTTGCTCAGGATCAGGCCGCCCCTGGGGCCGCGCAGGGTCTTGTGGGTGGTGGTGGTAACGATGTCGGCATACGGCGCCGGACTCATATGCAGCCCGGCCGCGACCAGGCCGGCGATATGGGCCATATCAACCATCAGGTAGGCTCCAACCTCATCCGCTATTTCCTTCATTTTGCGAAAATCAATGGCGCGCGGATAGGCGCTGGCGCCCGCAACAATCATCTTGGGTTTATGCTCACAGGCGGTGGCGAGGACCTTTTCATAATCAATAAGGCCGGTGTCTTGATCCACCCCGTAAAATACGAAATTAAAGTATTTGCCGGAAATGTTGATGGGACTGCCGTGGGTAAGGTGCCCTCCGTGGGCCAGGTCCATGCCCAGGATGGTATCGCCCGGTTTCAGCAGGGCAAAGTACACCGCGGTGTTGGCCTGGCTGCCGGAGTGGGGCTGGACGTTGGCATAATCAACTCCGAACAATTCCTTGGCCCTGGCAATGGCCGTGCTTTCAGCCATGTCGACGTACTCGCAACCCCCATAATAGCGGCGCCCGGGGTAGCCTTCCGCATATTTATTGGTCAGGACAGTGCCCTGCGCCTCCATCACCGCTTTGCTGGCTACGTTTTCAGAGGCGATTAATTCCAGGGTAAACTCCTGCCGTTTGGTTTCGAGTTCAATAATACGGGAAATTTCCGGGTCAACTTCAGCAAGGGGCCGTTTCAACATAAAAAATCCTCCCTACAACCGGTTGTAAACTTACCGGCTTGAACAATTGTATTTGCTTTCAATAACTCCTATTTTATCTACCCTGCGGCTGTGGCGCCCCCCCTGGAACTCTGCCTGCAACCAGGTTGTAACAATATCCCTGGCCAGTCCGGGTCCAATCACACGCTCACCCATGGTCAGGATGTTGGCGTCATTGTGCTCGCGCGCAGCCCGGGCTGAAAAGGTATCGTGGCACTGCCCCGCCCTGATCCCCGGTACTTTATTGGCCGCGATCGCTACTCCGATCCCCGTGCCGCAACATAGTATGCCTCGCTCATAGGCGCCGCCGCTTACAGCTTCGGCTACCGCCAGGGCGATGTCCGGATAGTCAACCGGATCAGCTGAAAATGTTCCAAAATCCTTGTATGCTATGGAGGATTCCTCCAGAAGCGCGATTACCGTCTTTTTTAATATGTAACCGCCGTGATCGCTGGCCACGGCAATTTTCATAAAAGCATCACCGTTCTTTTAAATATAGTTGTGCCATAACAAAAGTTCTACAGCAATTCCAATTTTCCCTTTAATCTTGTCGAACAAATGCTGCTTGTAACACTTTTGGTTAAGTCCCCCCGGAGCTTTGGCTTGCCACCCCCAGCCTGTCCAGCGCTTTGCCGATTAAATCCACCAATCTGCGGGCACAGTTGCGGTAGGCTTCGAGCGGCTGCCCGATGGGGTCGGCAATATCTCCAACAGCCTTGGCGTACCCTGCGAGAGTGAACACTTTCTCCGCTTGCGAGGGAACCAGTGTCTGAACATGCCGCTGGTGGGCCATGGTCATGGTTAACACGAGATCGGCCTGTCTCACAGCTTCCGGGGTCAGCAGCACAGCTCTGTGCCGGTCCAAATCGATACCCATTTCAGCCAGGGCGGTGACTGCCTCAGGTGAAGCCGGTTCCCCTGCTATAGCCGCCACCCCGGCCGAGGCAAACACAATATCCATTTGGCAGCCCGGACGGTCTTCCAGCAGCCTCTTGGCTATGGCTCCGGCCATGCTGCTGCGGCAGGTGTTACCCGTACAGACAAAAATTATTTTCATATCATAACACCTCAAAAAATCATTTTGGCGCCGATACCCACCAGAACCAATCCTCCCAGCAACTGTGCCCTCTCACCGACCCACCCGCCCAGAAAACGGCCAAAAACCAGACCGGTAAAGGTCATTATACCTGCCACAACTCCGATTAGTCCCGCCACCAGCAGCAGGTTGACCTGGCGGGTCCCCAGGGTAAAGCCGACACTTAAGGCGTCCATGCTTACGCTGGCCCCCAGCAGGAGCAACCCGCCAACACTGAAATTAACCCGGACAGGCGCCTGCTCCAAGCGATGCCGCCAGGTTTCCCAAACCATTTTAATGCCAAGATAGACCAGCAGCAGGGCGCCTGCAATTGCAGCCGCGCGACCCAGCAGGTTGCCGGCGAATTCACCCGCCAACCAGCCGGTCAGAGGCATGGCAATGTGGAAAATAAGCACGGTCAAACTCACCAGGATGATTTGGCGCCGGTTGACTCCGGCCAGGCCGATGCCGACACAAAGCGAAAAGGCGTCTGTTCCCAGGGCAACGGCTAAAACTATCAAGGTAATAAGGCTCATGGCACACTCCTATTGGCCCTTCATGAACAACTTATATAATCGCTGTCGCGGAAGCGGCAGCGGATGAAAACTTGTTTATGCTCAGGATAATTATTCCCAACTGAGAAGTTTATTCATCATGCATTTTATCAAGGTTGTCAGCATCCTGGTCGACAACGTGCAAAATTCTGCCTCCGGCAGCCTTTCTCAGGCGATTCATGACAGCCAGTCCTACCCCGCTTTCCGGCAGGCCTTCAGCCAGGATATAGTCGACCTCCAAATCGTTGAAACGCCGCAAAGCTGCATATAAGCCAGCGGCTACAGTTTCCGGTTTACTCCTCTGTCCGGCCAGGACCACCTGCCCTGTCCCGGCATAATCCTCGCCGTCTGAGTAGGCAAGGATTCCCACCTGCTTACCCTTGGAGCGGTACTCTGTGGCTATTTCCCTGATTTTTGCCGCGATGGCCCGCGGGTCGCCTTCCAGCAGCAGGAGCGGAGCTCTGGGGGCATAATGAGTATATTTCATCCCAGGAGACCGCGGTTTGGCTGCCTGCAGGCTGCTTAACGCAGCCGGATCAACCATCACCTTACCCAGTATCCCCGTCAAAGCCTCCGGAGTAACCCCTCCCGGCCTTAAAATCGTGGGAACCGGACCGGTCAGATCGAGAACGGTCGACTCCACACCTACCCCGGCCGGACCCCCGTCAAGGATCATATCAATTCGTCCGTTCAAATCCTGCATTACGTGAGCAGCCACGGTAGGACTCGGGCGGCCTGAAAGGTTGGCGCTGGGCGCCGCCACCGGCGACCCGGCCGCTCTGATTAAGGCCAGCGCCACTGCGTGTCCGGGCATGCGGATGGCTACGGACGGCAGTCCCGCCGTCACCTCCGGCGGCACCACCCCGCCAGCCGGCAGGACCAGGGTCAGCGGCCCAGGCCAGAAGGCTTGCATCAACTCTTGCGCCGAGCTGGAGAGACTTTCCACTAAATCTTTGACCTGGTCTAAATCCGCCACGTGGACAATCATGGGGTTGTCGGAAGGGCGTCCCTTGACCTCAAAAATCCGCATTACCGCCCTGCCGTCCAGGGCATTTGCGCCAAGTCCATAAACGGTTTCTGTTGGGAAGGCCACGAGCCCTCCCTGCGCCAGGATATCCCCTGACGCCTGGATCACACTGGGGTCAGGATGAAGCGGGTCAACTTTTATGTACCTTGTGGCCAATATCTTTTGAGTCATCTAAAGTTACCTCATATTTTGCCCCGTCAAAGAAGAGCAAGTTCTCATCCGGTTCGCCAGAGTCATGCGGGTTTACATTCTGCGCCGTCGCATAACCTGGCCACTACCAGCCTGTCCAAACCGGCCAGGTCTTTGACAATATCGGCTTCCCAACTGGTTTCTAACAGCCCCAGCATATCCCGGGCCTGGTCGAAACCGATTTCCAGCAAGAGCAAACCGCCCTTTTTTAATAATATTGCGGCTGTGGGGATAAGCCGCCTGTAAAGTTCCAGGCCACCCTTTCCCCCGTCCAGAGCCAGCACGGGTTCAAATTGCCGGACGCTGCGGGGGAGACCGGCAAGTTCGTCTGAGGATATATAGGGCAGGTTGGCCGCGATTAAGTCCACCCCGTTGGCAGGGACAACGCCTGCCAACGGCTCTAAAAGTTCACCACGGAAAAACCTCACACGCGATCCAACACCATGCCTGGCAGCATTATTCCTGGCCACTTCCAGAGCTTCTCCCGAACAGTCGGTGGCATAAACGATACTCTCCGGTAAAAAAGAAGCCAGGCTCACCGCTATCGCCCCGCTGCCGGTACCGACATCGATCACCAGCGGCGCCGGCGGGAGCAGCGCCAGGGCTGTTTCAACCAGCAGTTCGGTCTCGGGCCTGGGTATTAGAACGGAAGGGTTGACCTTAAAGTCCAGGCCCATGAATTCTTTGCAGCCTGTAAGATAAGCCACGGGTTCTCCAAGAAGCCGCCGCATGACCATTTCCCAAAAATATTTTTCCTCATGCGCCGGGAGAGTGCATTCCCATTCCCGGTATAAACCGGCCCGGTCGAGGCCGGTGACATGGGATAACAGCACTTCGGAATCCAGAGCCGGCGCGGCCCCCTCCACCTTTTGCAATTTTCTTCTGGCTTCCTGGAGGATCTGTCTTATTGTTTGGGACAAATTACATTCCTCAACTGTGTGTATATTTAGGTTCGTTCCACACGCCGCGATCGCGGCGCCACGTATCATGGAAAATACCAAGCGATGCAGGCGCCATTTCAATCGCACATCGCCCGCCAGCGCCGGATTTGTGTAACGAATGTAACGTTTGTGCGAATGAATTCGCACCTGCATTTTTTTGGATTCGCTCTGTGAGCTGAACAGATGTACCGTTATTTTCAGAGAAGAGGAACAAATCGTGTTTAAGCCTGGCCTGCCGTATCAGTTATCCTGTTTTAAACGCTCAGCCTGGTCGGTGGTAACCAGGGTGTCGATAATCTCATCCAGGTCACCCAGCAAAACCGTATCAAGACGGTGCAGGGTCAACCCAACCCGGTGGTCGGTCACCCTGTTTTGCGGAAAATTATAGGTGCGGATGCGCTCGCTGCGATCTCCGGAGCCCACCATGGATTTTCTGGTTGTGGACATCTTTTGCTGGCGCTCTTCCTCAGCACGGTCAAGTAAGCGCGCCATGAGTACCTTCATAGCTTTATCCTTGTTTTTATGCTGTGACTTTTCGTCCTGCATGGAGACGACAATACCGCTCGGCAGGTGGGTAATGCGTACTGCGGACTGGGTGGTATTGACAGACTGGCCGCCGTGCCCGGACGCGCAGAAAACATCGATGCGCAGGTCGTTGGGATCAATATCAAGATCGACTTCCTCGGCCTCAGGCAATACGGCCACAGTGGCGGCAGACGTGTGAATACGCCCCCCGGACTCGGTGCTGGGGATCCGCTGCACGCGGTGCACACCGCTTTCAAACTTGAGGCGACTGTATGCGCCTTTTCCGTTAATAAGAAAAATAATTTCCTTAAAACCCCCGATGTCGGTGGGATTGTTGTCAAGCACCTCGGTGTGCCATCCCTGCCGCTCGGCATAGCGGGAGTACATGCGGAACAAGTCTGCGGCAAATAGTCCCGCCTCTTCCCCACCGGTACCAGCGCGTACCTCAACAATCACGTTTTTATCGTCATTAGGGTCTTTGGGCAGCAGCAGCAATTTGAGGCGCTGTTCCAGCTCATCTTTTTTAGGCGCCAGTTCTTCCAGTTCAAGCTGGGCCATTTCCCGCATTTCGGCGTCTGCATCCTCGGCCAGGAGGGCCTTCGCCTCCTGCATTTCCCTGTTTATTTTCATATATTCCCGGTAAACGTTAACCACGCCGGTCAGGTCGGCATGGCTTTTTACGTACTGCTGCCAGAGAGGAAGGTCTGCCATTACTTCAGGGTCCCCGATCAGGTTACCCAATTCTTCATACCTTTCCTCCAGGCTGGCCAATTTACTTAACATTCTTATCGCTCTCCTTCAGCACTGCCCCGAAAGCAGCAATGGCCACCTCTACCTGACCATCGTCCGGTTGGCTGGTAGTCAGTTTTTGCAACCACAGTCCGGGCGCTATTAAAAAGCGGCATAACGGTGTAGAAGCATACTTACCGGATAATTTAAGCGCTTCGTATGAAATTCCGGCTACAACCGGCAGCAAGAGAACGCGGGATAGTATCCTCCACCACAATACCTGCTCGCCTAACATGGAGAAAATCAGTATGCTGATGACCATTACAATCAGCAGGAAACTCGTGCCACAACGAGGATGCAAAGTGGAATACCGCTGTACACGGTCAGGTTGGAGCAGGTCTCCGGCCTCATAGGCGTTGATGACCTTGTGCTCGGCTCCATGGTACTGGAATACACGCTGGATGTCGGCCATCCGTCCGATCGCCACCACATAAGCCAGAAAAATAGCAATACGGAAGAAACCTTCGATAAGGTTCTGGACCAAGCTGCCCGGGGCTATTCTGTTCAACATATGGGCCGCAGCAGTAGGCAGAACCGCAAAAAGCAGGACGGCAAGTCCGAGAGCAACAGCAATCGTAATGAAAATCTGGCCGGGGGTTAGCTCTTCTTCTTCTCCGGTGGCCTGACCGGCTGAGAAGGTAAGCGCCTCGATACCCATAACCAGGGACTCGATTAGCATAACCACCCCGCGCACCATGGGCCACTTTAAAAACTTCACCCGCTTGGTCAGGGAGCCTACCGTCTTTTCGTCCACAATAATGGTCTGGTCCGGCTTACGGACAGCTACGGCGCGGGAATCCGGGCCACGCATCATTACTCCTTCAATGACCGCCTGACCGCCGTATTGGAATGAAGACATTTATTTCACTTCCTTTTAAACAGGCGCCTGCTGCTACCCCAACTTAAAACAACCGGACGGCGCCGCATAGTAAAAGTAGCAGAGCTCGTGCTCTGCTACCTGCCCTACTTCGTCGTCAGGCCGTATTTTTTACGGAAACGCTCGGCCCTGCCGCCGGTTTCAATGGTCCGCTGTGATCCGGTATAGAAGGGGTGGCACTTGGAGCAAATCTCCACGCGCATATCTTTTTGGGTTGAGCCGGTTTCAAAGGTCGCACCGCACACACAGGAAACTGTTATTTTCCCGTACTTCGGATGAATGTTTTCTTTCATTTTATTCACCTCTTTCCTGACATAGCAAAGGGACACACTTCCTAATTATAGCATACGTTTTATTGCCCCGCAACACAAACAGGGTTCCGGGCAAGAAGAGTTGCTGCACTCGCCGTCCTTTCGCCTGCCATAAACTTTTGCAGCATATTTACACCATAAAATCACAATGCTAAGATTAAGTTGAAATTCATAAATGAAGGAGTGTTATTATGCCCGTTATCACAGTTGAAGCAGGTAAAATGGACAGAAACAAAAAGGCGCTGCTGGTTAAGGAACTTACTCAAAAAGCAAGCGAGATTTTAAGTATACCTGAACAGGCTTTTGTTACGCTGATTAAAGAAAATGATATGGACAATATCGGAACCGGCGGCCGGCTCTTGTCTGACAAAATGGCCAAGTAAAATGCAGCGAATTCATGCCCGCAAAAGCTACTTTGGATACCCGAGGACAAACATTATTAAGATTTCGCCCCCTCCCGGCTCCCGCTTGAGGTACGGACAATTACGCTAACGGGTGGCTGTAACTGCCAACGGTCAAGCCGGGCAATTCTCTCAACGCATCCACCAACTCCGGGACACCCATAGTGGAACCACTGTATAAGGGCACATGCCGCCAGAGCAGGTTGGGGTCTATATTAAGGTTTCTCAACTGGACCATATTGACCCCGGTGTCGCGGATTAGCTCGATAAGAGCAGCCGCCTCCTCCTCCCGATCGGTAAGACCGGGAAAAACGAGCAGGTTCAAAGAAGCCTGAACCCCGCCGGAAACTGCCTTTGCAATGGAATTGCGGACCTCTGCCAAGCCGAAGCCGGCAGGGCGGTAGTATGCGTTGTAAGTCTCCGGTCTGGCGCTGATCAGGCTGATACGGATGGCGTCCAGACCGGCCCGGCAAATTTCTGCTATCCCTGCGGCATGCCCGCCGTTGGTGTTCATATTGATGGTGCCAGAACTGGTCTCAGCTCTGATCATGCCGATGGCTTCGGAAATAACTGACGAGGCCAGAGCAGGTTCGCCCTCGCAGCCCTGCCCGAAACTGACGATGGCGCCGTTCCCCGGTTCCAGGTGAGGGATCGCCACCTCAGCCACCTCCCGCGGTGTTGGGTTGAAATTGATGCGCGACTGGGGTGACGGGCAGCATTCAGCCGGCTGCAGTGATATGCACCCGAGACAGTTGGCGTTGCACCTTGGCGAAACAGGGATCCCGCCCTCCCAGCGGCCATAAAAAATGTTTTGGGCGGTAAAACAGTGGTAATTCAGGGCGCAATGAGCCAGCTGGCGAATGATCCGGTTGGCCGGATAATCTTTTTGTTTTTGTTTAACCCGGAACGGCAGGTCCCCGCTGTCGTATGCCGAGGGATCCCAGGGCCCGGGGTCGTCAGTGGGCAGGGCAGCCGCATATAGTTCGCCATCCCGGCAGGCTACAGCTGTATAACCCATTAGAGGCAGCGGTTTTTCTTGTTTGCCGCGCTGAAAAGAAGGCAACAGCGTACGGGTATAGCCCTGGGGCAAGAGTGCCCCCACCGCCCAGGCACGGCCGGATTTCCACGGGTTTTGCTCCAGCAGGGTGAAACGACCGGACCGCGTTACGCCGAGCGGGACGCCGGCCGGCACAAGTACCAGGGAAGCCCCTTGCGGCAGCTTAATCAGGTCCTCCTCCGCTATCTCCACAAACCTGTCCCCGGTGCGGCCGGTAGCCCCCAGGCTGTGGTGGTCATAAAGGCGACCGTCTTCCCCTGCAAAAACCAGGCGGTACACTGGCCATTCCCCCTAAAGACAACCTATTGCAATATTATAATTGATACTCCTATTCCTGGCAAACACTTGGCTCATTGCTGTTGAAATCCTTCTGCACCCATAATCAGGCAGTTATTGTTCCATCCATAAACTTTAACAGGAAACGAGCTTCAAGAAGATTTGGCGGCTTCTTCTTTGTAATAAAATAAGCTCCACCTTAGGGTGAAGCTCATTTTAGCCGTAGTAATGCTCCTGTTCCAGGTAGTTCAGCGGGTCTAAGGGTGTGCCGTTCATGAGCACTTCCAGGTGCAGGTGAGGTCCTGTGGACTTGCCCGTATTACCGGCAAGGGCAAGGACTGTGGTTGTGTCCACCGGATCTCCTTCAGCAACCAAGATTTTTGAGCAGTGGGCGTACAGTGTGCGTAATCCATCGCCGTGGTCGATAATCACTGCCAGGCCGTAAGTGCCTCTCGAACCGGTAAATACCACACGGCCGGGCGCTGCGGCCCTGATTGGTGTGCCTTCTTCCACGGCAATGTCAATTCCCTCGTGGGGCTTCCCATCCCGCAAACCGAAAGGTGAGCTGATGGCGCCATATAGCGGCCAGGACAACCATCCCGCGGCAAGACCTCTGGAAGGAGGGGGGCCAAGGGCGGGGAAACTGCGGGGAATCATCAATTTCTGCCCCGCCAGGATGGTGTTTGGGTCCGCCTGCCCGTTTCTGGCGGCTATCACATTTACATTAACGTGGTAGAGCTTAGAGATATCCAGCAGCGTTTCCCCCGGCTGCACCAGATGGACGATGCAATCTGAGGGGATCTTTAAGCGCTGGCCAGCCTTAATGTGATCCCGGTCAGGCAGCCTGTTTGCTAAGGCCAGTGTCTCGAGGGAAATACCGTTGAGTCTGGCAATATCCGTGAGGGTGTCGCCCGGCTTGACCTCGTACAGGCTCTGGTTGTCATCCTCCACCAGGGCCACAGGGGGTGAGATATATTTATTCCCAACAATCAACTCATCCAGACGGGCCATAGCCGGACTGGTACCCAATAGGATAACAGCAGCCAGAAACATCGCCGTAAGAGCTCTAATCAAATTTATATGCAGATTAAAAAATTGCTTTGTCAAAAAAACACACCTCTTCTAAGCAAAATCAATAGCTAGTTTTGCCAGAAGAGGTATTTATTATACTTTGTTATCCCTTACTTGCTGTCAGCGCCTACCGTATAGGAGCCCCGGCGCCCGCTTTCGGGACGGCTCACGGAACCCCCCTCGGCCCTTCGCAGGTGTAGAAAGGCGCCCACCAGGTCCTTGTTGGTCCTGGTCCGCTTCATCTGTTCGACCAGCATATCCATGGCTTCCCAGGGGGTTGCCCCGTTGGTGGATTTACGGAACTGCCAGATCATTTCCAGCTCTTCCCTGGATAAGAGCAGCTCTTCCTTGCGCGTACCGGAACGCTGTACATCAACAGCCGGGAAAAGCCTCCTTTCGGCCAGCCGCCGGTCCAGAATCAGCTCCATATTGCCCGTTCCTTTAAACTCCTCGAAAATAACATCGTCCATCCTGCTCCCCGTTTCAACCAGGGCAGTGGCCAGGATAGTCAGGCTGCCGCCCTCTTCCAGTTTCCTCGCCGCGCCAAAAAACCTTTTGGGCTTATGCAGGGCGGCCGGGTCGACTCCGCCGGAAAGAGTGCGCCCGCTTGGCGGGACCACCAGGTTGTGCGCTCTGGCCAGGCGGGTGATGCTGTCCAGCAGGACAACCACATCCTGACCGTGCTCTACCAGCCGTTTGGCTCTCTCCAAAACCATATCAGCAACTTTGACGTGATTTTCCGGCGGTTCGTCAAAGGTTGAGCTGACAACCTCGCCGTCCACGGAACGTTCTATATCAGTTACTTCTTCCGGCCGTTCATCAATAAGAAGGACCATCAAAGTAATTTCCGGGTTATTGCGGGTGATACTGTTGGCAATTTCCTTAAGAAGAATGGTCTTGCCGGCTTTGGGCGGGGAAACAATCAGGCCGCGCTGGCCCTTGCCGATGGGGGCAAGCAGGTCGATAATCCGGGTTGAAAATTTATCCGGTTCAGTTTCCAGGTTAATCCGCTCCATGGGATAAAGGGGGGTGAGTCCGTCAAAATGCAGCCTGCTTTCGGCTTGCTGCGGGTCAATGCCGTTCACCTGCTCTACCCGCAGCAGGGCAAAGTATCGTTCGCTTTCTTTAGGCCGGCGCACCTGACCCGCCACCATGTCACCCGTACGAAGGTCAAAACGCCTGATTTGTGATGAGGATACGTAAATATCGTCATAACTGGGAAGGTATTGGAAGGGTCTTAAGAAACCGTAACCGTCAGGCAGGATATCCAGTACTCCTTTGGCATATAAAAGGCCATTCTTCTCGGTCTGAGTTTTTAAGATTTCAAAAATCAGTTCCTTTTTGCGGTACTTATAGTAGCCCGGTAGCTCAAGGTCCTTGGCGATTTTGTAAAGTTCAACCAGTGTTTTACTCTCTAAGTCTGCATAATTCAAAGGCAACCCCCCCAGCGATTATTTTGATAGTTTTTAACAACGGTGAGCGGTTTTATGTATTCCGCTTGCGTCTGCGACGCTCCAAAAGAATTAGCAGGAGAAAATAAACCGCCAGGGAGAACAGTGTGGCATTCACCAGGCTGCCCACCAGAAAAGGATAACCGTGTTCAATCACTTTTTCCAGATAAGGGCCCACGAATGACAAGCCACTGATGGAAACGTCGGTTTCGGGGGCACCCCCGCACAGAAACTTGCCGACCAGGATATCAAAGGTGAAGAATACAGGGACCATCGCCTTAAACACACAAACCGTAGCGACGGCTGCCAGCGGGCTGCAGCGGATGAGGCGGGCCACCAGGTAGGAAAGCGGTATGCTGATAATAGGTATGGGCAAAAAGTCAAAGGCAATTCCTAAAGCTACTCCTCTGGCAATCTTTTTGGGTGAATCAGGCAGGCTCATGACCTTATCGTAGTAATTTTTCAGGTACTCCAGCACACGTGTGGCAATTTTCTTTTTCAAACACAAAATCCCTTCGGCTAACATGTCCTACCCCTTTAGTCCTTGTTATCAATATTATTATTCCCATCAAAAAACCTTACAAAAATCATTTTACTTCATTTGCTTGATAGAGGCAAAATCTCCTGACATATACTCTCTATGGCAGTTTACCATGCCGCTATCGCGGTACCGGTAAAGAATGAAAATCTGCGATGCGGGTGCGATTTCAATCGCACCCGGCGCACTGGCGCCGAACTTGTGGCAGCCAATGTTGCATTTGTGGGAATGAATTCGCACCCACATTTTTAAGAAGTCCAGAACATTTGTTTTCAGGGTAGTGTGTTTTCTACTTATTTTTCACAGTTTCCCAGTCTTCAAGGAATTTTTTAATGCCGGCATCGGTGAGGGGGTGCTGGATCATCTGCATCAGCACCCTGTAAGGTATGGTGGCAATATGGGCGCCGGCCTTGGCCGCGGTGATGACATGGATGGGGTGGCGAATACTGGCGGCAATCACCTCGGTGGGCAGCTGGTAGCGGTTAAAGATTTCCATTATGTCATAAATCAATTCCATCCCATCCAGGCTGATGTCGTCCAGCCTCCCGACGAAGGGACTGACGTAAGAGGCTCCGGCACGGGCGGCCAACAGGGCCTGGTTGGCTGAAAAAACCAGGGTTACATTGGTACGGATGCCCGCATTAGACAAGCTGTTCGTGGCTTGTAAACCCTCGGCTGTCATCGGAATTTTCACCACGATGTTCGGGTGTATGGCGGCCAATGCTTTCGCCTCGTCAATCATCCCGGGCGCATCAAGGCTAACAGCCTCTGCGCTGATGGGCCCGTCTACAATAGAAGCAATGGTTCGCACCACTTCGGCAAAATTGCGCCCTTCTTTGGCAATAAGAGAAGGGTTGGTAGTCACGCCGCAAATCACACCAAGGGCATAGGCCTTGCGAATCTCATCAATGTTGGCCGTATCAAGAAAAAGCTTCAATTTTCTTTTAACACCTCCTGGCCTGCTAAGAATTAAGCCTTATGCGAGCTGCCAAAAACCCTGATTTTCTCCCGGATCAGCCCGATCGCGGCTTCCCTCGCCGGTCCCAGCATTTTGCGCGGGTCGATTTCTTTAGGGTTGTCTGCCAGCACCTGGCGGGCCGCGGCAACAAAGGCCTCGCGGATGTTGGTGTCGATATTGACTTTGCACACTCCCAGGCCGATAGCTTTGCGGACGTCTTCATCCGGGACCCCGGATGACCCATGCAGGACGATGGGGATCTTGACAAGAGATCTGATTTTGGCCAGGCGGGCGAAATCCAGCTCCGGTTTTCCCTTATATTGACCGTGGGCAGTGCCAATGGCCACGGCCAGGGCATCCACTCCGGTTTCCCGGACAAATCTGGCGGCCTCCTCGGGGTCGGTGAAAAGGGCGTCGCGGTCACTAACACTGATATCATCTTCGGTGCCGCCTATTTTTCCCAGTTCCGCCTCTACCGAAACGCCTACGGCCCTTGCTACATCCAGCACCCGCCTGGTCAGGGCGATATTATCTTCCAGGGGCAACTTGGAGCCGTCGATCATAACCGAGGAAAACCCGGCCCTGACACACTGTATAACCTGCTCAAAACTGGTGCCGTGGTCTAAGTGCAGGGCCACCGGAATGGTAGTGCGCTCCGCGGCCAGTCTGGCCAGGGCCACGATATAGTCTATCCCCGCGTATTTGATGGCCCCCTGACTGGCCTGCATGATTACCGGGGCATTTTCCGCCTCGGCGGCTGCAACTATGGCCTGGACAATTTCCATGTTGTTGCAGTTAAATGCCCCCACAGCATAACCGCCGGCTTCGGCATGTTTCAATAATTCACTAACAGGTACGAGAGACAAAGCATTTCCTCCTTTTCGGTAGATACCCGCGACTGGAGCGGTTCTGTTTGCGAACAACGCAACAAAACTCGAATATTGGCTTTTCCCGCCGGAAGGATAAAATTACGCAAACTGACATTTGACCAAGTCAAATGCCAGTGAAATTAAGCCAACTTTTTGGTCCGGTAATAACAGTATGACCGGAAGCAAGCAGTATTATGTTTTACTCCTTTTACGGCGGGCTTTTTTGGACTTACCGGTGTTGGCCAGACTGTCCAGGCATTTAAAGCCGTGCCGGGCCAATTCGATCATGTCGACCTGCTGGATTACTTTTAAATCCTCTTCCGTTTCAGCATATATGATGTTGAGGCTATCGCAATTTTTACATTGGAGTTCCAGCCGATCCGGAAAGATATCCACCTCGATTTTATAATTACCGCACTGGCAGTAAAGTTCCCCCCGCTCGGCGATCTCGTGGAGACAACTCAGTACTTCATACATTATCTTGGAGTTGTTAAAGTAACTGTCACAGCCAAATTCATTGACCAGGGCTTCCAATTCCTGCTCATAACTGGCAGTCATCTCTTTCACTTTTGATGCGGGTCCAATATGTCCCAATTCCATATCGGTATCGTCACAGGAAAGGGTTACCACCTCTCCCGACCATAGCCTTTTCCCGGATATCTCCCGGAGGTGTTTGGTTTCGCATACCACACAGGGAACCTGGAGCCAGTAGCAGCTTAAGTTTTTTGTACTGACGGTCAGCTTGGTGGCGCCGCAGGAGCAGGTAACATGGAAAGCATGCCCCCTGGCAATGGAAAACCGGGAAAATTCATGAAACTCCATTTTCCCGCAATCAGGGCATCGCATGGCCAGCACGGTGTTTATGTCAATACCCATTGCTAAACCCTCCTACAACAATAGGGGATAGATTCCAGGCAAGATATCCGGGGCTTTCTTGAAAATCGAAACCGGCTTTCCCCAAAAGATCATGTCCCCAATCTGTTATATAATACTTCGCCACTGCTCCTAAAAGTCCTTTTTCATTCTGACCATACAAATAAAAACAGCCGGAGTTTTAGCGCCGCAATTACAAACCGGACGCGATTTCCAGCCAAAGCTAAAGCCGCATCTAAGAAACCAACCAAGGACGGCCCCTTAAATAAGCAGAGTGCAATCAGCCAATTTCTTTAATCATCGCAAGCCTGTCCTTTTCCTCCAAAAGCAATCCCTTGATCAGGTAGCGAATTTCATCAAGGTCAAAAGGTTTATTGATATAGTGCTTTACCCCTCTCCTTTTAGCCTCCGCCACTATATCAAGTTCACCATAGGCAGTCATCATCACCACCGGCGTTTGAGGAATGATCTTAAGCAGCTCATCAAGTGTTTCCAGGCCGCTCATGCCCGGCATTTTAATATCAAGGAGGACTAATAAAGGGGATTTATCGCTTACCTTCATGATGGCTTCCAGCCCGCTGGAAGCTGTTTCAACAAGGTATCCTTCATCAGAAAAAGCTTCATATAGGAGACGGCGCACACCTGCCTGATCATCCACAATGAGCAAATCGCAAGCTACCCCGGCATATATATTCCACTCCAGCCCTGTAATAGCTATATTTATTAATTAATGTAAACGTAAATATTCGTCGGACTTTCCTAAAAACCTCCTGTGTACAATAAAATATCTCCTTAATTCAGTCAAAAATAACCCGGCAGGTTCATCCCTGAAAATATGCTCACTGCGACAGCCACCAATCCGGCTAAAAGTAAGCCCGTGAATACGGCCAGAACCAACACCGGGCTAAGTACGGCAAGCAATGCCCGGCCTGTAGAGAGTCTGTGGACCTCCCTGACCCCGATTACCATAAGTGCGGCTACCCAGATCCATACAACCAAAATCGTGGTACATATAAATGCCGCGGAAGCCAGGTAGTAGTTGAGCATCTGAGCAGGAATCATTAAAATAGTCGGGATTAAGGAGAGGCCAACGACAGCGGCAACATTTCTGGCGCTCCCCAACCCGCCCAGCATTTCGGCGGCAAGGCTGATAAAGGCGCTATAGCTAAACCATTTTATATAACCCCACAGGAAAATTAAAACCGCGCCCAAAACCAAAAGCGGCGCTGTTGACGGTAAAGGAACCATGGCGGAAGGCTCGGCGGCCTGGTTTAAAACTCTTGAGATGGTTAACAGCCACATCAACACCCCGGCCAATCCGAGGATGGTCACCAGCAATAGAGCATTGGCCAGCGGCGGACGCCGGGCAGCCTTTTTCAGGGTTTTGACCGGTTCAAAAAGCACCCCGTAAACAAGTTCCAGAAAGCTCTGGACAGGTTCATCCTCGTCACAGCCAACATTTGGATCCTCGGTATTGTTGAAACAGGGAGCGCATGATGGTTTTTCTTGCGGCTCCAACCCGCTCCTGTCAGCGCCACCTGAGCTGGATGCCTCACCCGAAGAGTTTTGATCGATCTTATAAGTGTTATCGTTCATGGCAACTTTCTCCTTTTACGGCTCTTTAGCGAGGGTTAAGGGAATTTGCATTTTCTTCCAGCAAATCCGTCCAGCCCAGCCCCGGCAAAAGGTTCCCCTTCACCCCGGCAAACAACCCCTGCCAAAAGCTCTTTTCACCTATTTCAACAATCGCCGGTTCTCCGGCTATCCCCGCCATTTTTCCGGCGAGGAGAACCGCGTCATGGAAATCTCCCAATTGGTCTACAAGTCCGAGCTCTTTAGCCTGGCGCCCGGTGTAAACCCTCCCGTCCGCCAGGGCTTTGACCTCAGCGACATCCTTGTGCCTGCCGCGGGCCACCACATCTACAAACTGGTTGTAAATATCGTCAACCATGGACTGGAAGATAGCCCGTTCCTCGGGTGTTACCGGGCGATCCGGCGACCCCATGTCCTTGTACGGGCCGCTCTTGTAAATTTCCCTGTCCATACCGATTTTACCATACAACTCCTCTAAATTTGTAGTCTGCATAAACACGCCGATGCTTCCAGTAATGGTGCCGGGATTAGCGACAATTTGATCGGCGCCGGCGGCGATCCAGTACGCGCCCGAAGCTGCCACATCACCCATGGAAGCCACCACTATCTTGCCTGAATTTCTTAACCTCTGCAGTTCGGCGTCAATTTCCTGGGATGCCGCGGGGGTGCCACCGGGGCTGTTCAACCTGACCACCACGGCCTTGAGTCCCGGCTTTCTGGCTGCCTCTCTGAGAGAAGAGGCAATGGCCTCCGCGCCCGATTGGGCTTCAAAAGGAGAGACGCTCCGGCCGCTGGCGATAGTTCCTTCTATGTAAATTACGCCGACCTCTCCCCTGCCCGCGCTCGAATTTTCAGCAGTCCGGCCAACCGGCTTCATGGCTATGGCCAACACCAGGGAGATCGCGGCAACTCCCAGAATAAGCCCGGCAATAATTTGTTTCTTCAAAAGCGATCAACCTCCTAATTTGCTAATAGCTTGTTATATTCACCACCAAATCATACACACCTGCCTCTCCCGATGGAAGCAAGCATGGAACGATTCTCCTGCTTGGAAGCAAGGGGGCGGTTCTCCTGCTTCCGTCAAGGTGCAAAAAAAGCTTTGGGTTTTATCCAAAGCTTATACACGTGGTTAAAGGTACCTGGCCTCTTTATATTTTCTGGCCGCCCCGATAAATTCCCGGAACAGTGGGTGCGCCCGGTTGGGACGGGACTTGAATTCCGGATGAAACTGGGTGGCGACAAACCACGGGTGTTCGGGCAACTCAATGATTTCCACCAGGTAGCCGTCCGGCAGCGTCCCGCTGAAAACCATTCCCCGACCCGCTATGTCAGAACGGAAGTCATTGTTCATTTCATAGCGGTGGCGGTGTCTTTCCACGATAAGCTCCTGTTTGTAGGCCTGGTGGGCCTTTGACCCGGTCAGCAGCTTGCAGGGGTATCCCCCCAGACGCATCGTGCCTCCTTTGATATCGAGGTCTTTTTGTTCCGGCAGCAAATCAATCACCGGGTAACGTGTTCCAGGATTAAATTCCGTGCTGTTGGCATCCCGCCAGCCCAACACATTGCGGCAAAACTCAATCACTGCCAGCTGCATACCCAGGCAGAGGCCAAGGTATGGCAGACCGTTCTCACGCGCATAGCGGATTGCTTCAATTTTACCCTCGATACCGCGATCACCAAAACCACCCGGCACAAGGATCCCGTCCACGTCCTGCAGCAATTCATGGACATTGTCCGGTGTGACGCCTTCAGAATCAACCCATATTATCTCGACGGCCGATTCATGGTAAAACCCTGCATGACGCAAGGCTTCCGCCACACTGAGGTAGGCGTCGTGCAGGGAAACATACTTCCCAACCAATGCTATTTTGGTTAAATAACGCAGGTTCTTGAGCCTGTAAACCATTTCGGACCATTCGGATAAATCAGGCGTTCCGGTTTGCATACCCAGCTTTCTTAAAACGATATCGGCCAGTCCCTCTTGTTCCAGCGCCAGAGGCACTTCGTAAATAGACGGTGCATCCAATGCCTGGATCACCGCCTCTTTGTCTATGTCGCAGAATAAGGCCAGCTTTTCTTCCATTTCTTTTGAAAGGGGCAATTCACTGCGGCAGACGATTACGTCGGGCTGAATGCCGATGCCCCGGAGTTCTTTGACACTGTGCTGGGTGGGCTTGGTTTTCAACTCGTTCGCCGCCCGCAGGTAAGGCACCAGGGTCACATGAATATAGACCACGTTTCCCCGCCCGAGATCCGATTTTAACTGGCGTATCGCTTCCAGAAAGGGCTGTGATTCGATGTCACCCACCGTACCCCCGATTTCGGTAATAATCACATCCGCGTTGGATTCGGCAGCCACACGCCGGACCTGTTCCTTTATTTCGTTGGTAATATGGGGGATAACCTGCACCGTGCCGCCAAGATAGTCGCCCCTTCGCTCCTTACTGATGACAGAACTATAAATCCCACCCGTAGTTACATTGCAGCTGCGGGAAATATTAATGTCGATGAATCGCTCATAGTGACCCAGGTCCAGGTCTGTCTCAGCGCCGTCCTCGGTCACAAAAACCTCCCCGTGCTGGTAAGGGCTCATGGTTCCAGGGTCGACGTTGATATAAGGATCGAGCTTCTGAATAGCGACATGCAAGCCGCGGCTTTTTAAAAGCCGCCCCAGGGAGGCGGCTGTAATTCCTTTTCCCAAAGATGAAACGACCCCACCGGTAACAAACACGAACTTGCCCATGGCCAGCCTCCTGTGATTTCCTGTAAAAGCTGATTAAACTCCTTTAACATTTTATATGTGCCCACTTGACATGTCAATAGATTGTCAAAAATGTAGAGGCCCATATGAGACCAGTGGAGAACATTATTTACAGTGTCCTACATTCTTTCCGGAGCCGTCAAACCCAGGAGGCCCAACGCGTTTTTCAAAGTGATGCGGGTGGCGTCCATCAGTACCAGGCGGGCTGCTGTAAGCGCCTGATCCGAGGTGATCACACGGTGGCTGTTGTAAAAACTGTGCAGCAACCCGGCCAGCTCGTGGAGATAGCGGGCAATCCGCTGCGGCGCCAGCCCTACTGCCGCTGAAGCAACTTCACCGGGAAAGTCCGCCAATTTGCGGGCAAGCGCCAGCTCGGCTTCTTCTTTTAGCAGACTGTAATCGATCTGATCCGGCTGTGGCCGCGCCCCGCCCTGCTCGGTGAGCTGCCGGAAAATGCTGCAGATACGGGCATAAGCATACTGGATGTAATATACCGGATTTTCATTGGTCTCCGCCTTTGCTAAATCCAGGTCAAAGTCCAGGTGGCTGTCGGCGCCGCGCATGACGAAGAAGTAGCGGGCAGCATCCCTTCCTACTTCCTCCACCAGCTCCTCAAGGGTTACAAACTGGCCCGATCGCTTGGACATCCGGACAAGTTCTCCCCCCTTGTACAGACGGACCAGTTGCATAATTACCACATCAAGCGCTGCCGGGTCATACCCCAGGGCCGCGACCGCTCCCTTCATCCTGGGGACATGGCCATGGTGGTCTGCTCCCCAAATGTTAATAACCCAGTCAAACCCCCGCTGAAACTTGTTCCAGTGATAAGCGATATCTGCTGCAAAATAGGTGGGCACACCGTTGGAGCGCACCACCACCTCGTCCTTTTCGACCCCGAATTCCGTGGCCTTAAACCAGAGGGCTTCCTCATTTTCATAAATAAAACCCCGGCCTTTTAAAAATTCCAGGGTTTTCTGAACCGCCCCCGCATCGTGCAGGGACTGCTCGGAAAACCAGACATCATACTTGACGCCGAAATCGCTTAAGACCCTTTTAATGTGCCCCAGTTTTTCCTCAAGCGCAAATTGCACCAGGGCGGCACGACGTTCAGCCGGGTCACGTTCGAGGTAAGAGTCTCCGTTCAAGTCCCGGAACGAGCAGGCGGACGCAAGGATATCCTCCCCGTGGTAGCCACCCTCGGGCACAGGTATGTCGCGGCCGAACAACTGGAGGTAGCGGGCTTCCAGGGAAAGGCCGAAATTTTCAATCTGGTTGCCGGCATCGTTGATATAGTACTCGCGGCTAACCTCATACCCAGCAAAATCCAGGATGGCGGCGATGCTGTCCCCCAGGGCCGCCCCGCGAGCGTTTCCCATATGTAAGAGGCCGGTGGGGTTGGCGCTGACAAATTCTACCTGGACCTTTTTATTGTGGCCCAGATCCAGCCGGCCATAGTCCCTGCCGGCGTGCAAGATGTCCGGGATGACCTGGTAAACCCAGGCCGGATCAAGGTAAAAGTTGATAAAACCCGGACCGGCAATTTCCACCCGCTCCACCCATGAGTCAACCGGGGAAAAATGCTGGGTTAAAATCTCTGCTGCTTTACGCGGCGCCATGCGGGCCGGTTTTGCCAGCAGCATGGCCAGGTTGGTGGCAAAATCCCCATGGTCTTTTTCCCGCGGCACTTCCACCGTAAAGTCAGGTACTTCGTCGACCCGGATTGCCCCGCTACGGCGGGCTGCCTGCAAGGAGCCTTTTAGGGCTTCCGCCAGCTTGGAACGAACCTCCTCTACCAAACCGCTCATTTATTAGTTACCCTCCTTGGGTTTTTACCATCCCAAATCAATTCATAGACCTTCGCCCGGTAGGGCGACAAGCATCTTTACAAACAGGCGTTCCCAATGGTATAATATTCCTGTGCTCTTTAACAATCAGTTCGGGGTTGCAGCAGGTCAAATGGGTTGCTGCGTAAAACTAATTCCCGAAAGAGATTGTGGTGCTTTTGAAGAAAGCACGTATCTACGTAGCCATTTGGCAAAGTAGTAGATGCCCATGGACCGGGCCAAGGCTGTGGCGACACAGTGCTGTTGCTCACGAGAGAGCGTAAGACCTTGACTTGACAGGGTAGCTCTCGTTAAAATGAGAAACTTCCGCGAGAAGCCTCCGGGCTTGTCCCGGAGGAGGTTCACACTTTAGATTAATACTTCCGCCCAAGCCTGTCAAGTAAACCCAGACAGTCTTGCGAAAGGCTTTCCCCGCATACACCACAGCCTTTCAATCAACCCTTTTTCCAGATATTTGAACAAATTCGGTTGGTTAAACAAACCAAAGAAAAAGCTGCCGGGGTTTACCTGCAGCTTTTTTAACATCGTCCTTATCGTCCTTAATGATAATTGTTGTCCGAATCTAACCAAGCTCATAACCAGCCGCAAAAGCAGCTTGGTTGACTTCCAAAAGTTTGGCCGGCACCCGCTCAGCCAGCGCTTTTTCCCATATCGCCCGTTCAATCGGCAGGCGGCGGGCCATCGCGCCCAGCAGCACCACATTGGCAGCCTTGGCAGTCCCGCAGCGGCCCGCTATTTCCGTAGCGTCGAATACCAGCGTCCCGGGTACTGTGGTACACAGGTACTCCGGAATATCAGGCGGATACTCCGCCGCCCCCACCAGGACCGGCACAGGGTCAATGGCCTGGTCGTTGACAATTAATACGCCATCCTTTTTAAGGTAAGAGAGAAGGCGCAAGGCCTCTAATTTTTCAAAAGCCAGAAGAACATCAGCGCCACCTTTGACAATCAGAGGTGAATATACTTTTTCGCCGAGGCGGACCTGGGTGACCACGCTGCCGCCCCGCTGCGCCATGCCGTGGATTTCCGAAACTTTAATGTCGTAGCCGGCCGCCTGGGCCGCCTGGGCCAGCACCCTGCTGGCCAAAATGGTTCCCTGGCCACCGACACCGACCATCAAGACGTCGATAGACTTAAGCATGTTTCTCTTCCCCCTTTACCAGTGCGCCTTCCCGGCATACCTGCAGGCACAGGTTGCAGCCGGTACAGACAGCGGCATCCACCAGCGCCCGCTTATCCTTAATAGATATGGCCGGACAGCCGATGCGGGTACAGATTCTGCAGCCGGTGCATTTTTCAGCCTGCACCCTGACAGCCGGCCGGGTTGCTTTGGTTAAAAGAGCGCATGGCTTGTCCGCAATAATAACCGAGGGTTCGCTCGCCGCAAGCTCTTCTGCGATGGCGGCCTCTGTCTCGGCCAAATTCAGCGGGTCGATTACCCGCACCCTGTTGACGCCCAGAACCCGGACCAGCGCTTCCATGTTCACGGCCGGGGCCTGCTCGCCCGCCAGGGTGCGGCCGGTGCCGGGGTGATGCTGGTGACCGGTCATGGCGGTGGTGCGGTTATCCAGAATAATAACGGTAGCGTGGCCTTTATTGTATACCACGTCCAACAGGCCGGTAATGCCGGAGTGCAGGAAAGTTGAATCCCCGATTACGGCCACCGTCCGGGCGTCCAGCGCGGGGTTGGCCTTCCCGATGCCGTGGGCCACGCCGATACTGGCGCCCATGCAGATGTTGCTGTCCATAGCCTCCAGGGGGGGCAGCCCGCCCAGGGTATAGCAGCCTATATCACCGCTGACGTTAAGTTTCAGCCGGCGCAGGGCGTAGAAAACCCCCCGGTGCGAGCAACCCGGGCACAAAACCGGCGGCCGCGCGGGAACCGGCGGCGCCTCCTCAAGGTTGTACCCGTTCTGTGCTATACCTTCTCTGGAGGTGATAATTCCCGCATTGATCAGCGCTGCGGCAAGTATGCCGGGGTCAAGTTCCCCGGTGTAGGGGATAAAGCCTTCGGCGGCAAGCGCAAGACCCATCGCCCTGACCTGTTCCTCGATAAAGGGCTCCAGCTCTTCCACCACGATCAACTTTTGTACACCTGCGGCAAAACTGCGGATCAATTGCTCAGGGAGCGGGTTGGTAAAGCCCAGCTTTAACACCGAGGCGTTGGGCAGCACATCGCGCACATACTGATAGCTGATCCCGCTGGTTATTACGCCGAGGGAGCGGTCCCGCCACTCAATGCGGTTCACCGGACTCTCTTCCGAGTATTCTTTCAAACCGGTAAGACTTTTTTCCAGCGCGACACGGCGCGGGCGGGCATAAGTTGGCAGCATCAGGTTCTTTTTGATGTCCTTGAGGTAGTTTTTAAGCTTGCGCGGCTGCGGTTCCTGAATTTCCACCAGGCTCTGTGAGTGCGACACCCTGGTTGTAGTCCTGAGCATCACCGGGGTATCAAAGCGTTCACTGAGGTCAAGAGCCAATCCCACCATGTCCTTTGCCTCCTGGCTGTCGCTTGGCTCCAGAAGGGGCATCTTGGCAAAGCGGGCGTAATGGCGGTTGTCCTGTTCGTTCTGTGAGCTGTGCATACCCGGGTCATCAGTTGAAACCAGGACAAAGCCTGCGTTGACCCCGGTATAGGAAAAGGTCATAAGGGGATCGGCGGCCACGTTGACTCCCACGTGCTTCATGGCTACCAGGGCGCGCGCCCCGCCCAGGGAAGCGCCGATACCTACTTCCATGGCCACTTTTTCATTGGGCGCCCACTCCGCGTAAACTCCCGGGTATAAAACCAGGTTTTCCAAAATTTCCGTGCTTGGGGTACCCGGGTAAGCGGCAGCCACCGTCACGCCAAACTCATAAGCACCCCTGGCAATGGCGGCGTTGCCGGACAGCAGTTCCTTCATTACATTCCCTCCGTTGTCATAATCCGTATAAAAAAAGCCCGGTGCGAAACCGTTTTTCCACTCCGACCGGCAGCTTTTAATATTCTGGAACGCTTTAATGCAGGTGCGATTTCCACTCGCAACATGCGAATGAACGCAAACTCCCAATAAAATATGCACATTGGGACTTTATTAGCTGGTTTTCATGTGGTACGATTTTCAATCGCACAAAAACTGCTTAACAGTTTAAAATTCATACTGCATTCCCCTGAGGCCATGTACGAATGAATTCGCACTTATATCGGGAACCATGCTTATGAATACATGTTCTTCTTAGTTTATAAACCGTTCTTGGGGCGGTTGTCAATAACCCGTTTGGCCTTGCCCGTGCTCCGCTCAAGTGATTTGGGCTCCAGCAGCCTGACTTTAGCCGACAGGGAAAGGACACTGTAAAGCTTTCTGCGTAGTTTATCCTCCAGTTCCTCCAGGTCACGGAAATTGCCGGTGAATTTTTCGGGGGTAAGCTCCACCTGCACTTCCAGATAATCCAGTAGCCCCTTTTTGCCGACAATGATCTGGTAATGGGGCGCAATCCCTTCAACACCCATCAACACACTTTCAATCTGCGAGGGAAATACGTTTACCCCGGAAATAATGAGCATGTCGTCGGTGCGGCCGGTTACCTTGCGCATTCTGACCGTGGTCCTGCCACAGTCACACGGCGCCGGGTTTAAGACTGATATATCGCGGGTACGGTAGCGCACCATGGGGATAGCTTCCTTGGTCAGAGTGGTGATTACCACCTCACCTTTTTGCCCGTAGTCAAGGGGATCCCCTGTCCCGGGGTCGATAATCTCTACCAGGAAATGGTCCTCGGCAATATGCATGCCGCTGAAGCGCTCGCAGTCGCCTGAAACACCCGGGCCCATAAGTTCACTTAGACCGTAATTGTCGGTGGCTTTGATACCCCAGGCACGTTCCAGTTCGCCGCGCATTTTCTCGCTCCAGGCCTCTGAACCGAAAAGTCCCACGCGCAAAGGCAGGCTCACCGGGTCTATACCCATTTCCATCGCTACCTCGGCCAGATGCAGGCAGTAGGACGGCGTGCCAATGAGGGCGGTGGCGCCGAAATCCTTCATTAACATAATCGTTTTTTCCGAGTTGCCGGAAGAGGACGGCACTACTGTGGCGCCCACCTTTTCCAGACCGTAATGCAGCCCGAAGGCTCCGGTGAAAAGGCCGTAGCCAAAAGTCACCTGGGCTACGTCACTGGCCGTAACACCGGCCATGGTCACTATCCTGGCAATACACTCGGCCCAGGTCTCCAGATCATTTTTGGTGTAGCCCACCACGATCGGCTTGCCGGTAGTGCCCGACGAGGCGTGCAGGCGCACCACCTCTTTCATAAGTACGGCAAACAGTCCGTACGGGTAGTGGTCTCTCAGGTCGGTTTTAACAGTAAAGGGAAACTTTCGTATGTCTTCCAGCGTTTCCAGGTCAGCGGGCTTCACCCCGGCCCGGTCAAAAGATTCACGGTAAAATGGCACCCGGTCATATACCCGCGCCAACGTCTCTCTTAACCGAGCCAACTGCAGGGCGCGCATTTCTTCCCTGTCCATGCACTCAAAGCGAGGGTTCCAAATCATTTTAAGACACTTCCTCTAAATATAATAGAATCCGGCCCACTACTGACCAGCAAAGGCTGCGTCGTGACAACCACAACATGACTGAGCAAGATGGAAGAATATTTTTTACTATGCTTAGGCTAAAAATTGGGCATAACTTATGGCAATAGCCGTCCCCCGTTGGTGAGGCCGGCTATAACGCGCAAAGGTTCATGATTTTAAATTCTATAACGTCTGAAAAATTCCTTCTTTCAGTGGTTCCGGCTTCCCGAACGACCCTGTTAAAACTTTTCCCCGGCCCAGCCGGCGCCTGACAAACCGGCGCATGCGCTGGAAAGCCTCGCTGAGTTCCTCCACTGAAGTTGCGTAAGCACAACGCACAAACCCTTCGCCCTGTTCCCCAAAAGCATTGCCGGGGACAACAGCCACTTTGGCTTCTTTTAAAAGCTCTCCAGCAAATTCCTCGGAAGTAAGGCCCGTACCCGTGATATCAGGGAAGGCGTAAAAGGCTCCGCCCGGCTCAAAACAGGGCAGGCCCATTTCCTCAAAGGCCTGCAGAGCCAGACGCCGGCGCCGGTTGTAATGCTCAACCATATTGTTCATCTGGGACCGGCCGTTTTTCAAAGCTTCCAGCGCCGCGGACTGGCCCGTGATGGGGGCGCAAAGCGCGGTGTACTGGTGGATTTTTTTCATCGCCTCAATAAAATCAGGATTTCCAGCCGCGTACCCCACCCGCCACCCGGTCATGGCGTAGGATTTGGAAAAACCGTTCAGCAAAATGGTCCTCTCGCGCATACCGGGCAGGGAAGGTATACAGGTGTGTTTGCCGGTGTAGGTCAATTTATCGTAAATCTCATCAGAGATCACGATCAGGTCGTGCTGCTTGACAACCTCCATAATTTCCAGAAGCTGCCCCCGGCCAATGGTGGCCCCGGTAGGATTGTTGGGATAACACAGGAGCAACACCTTAGTCGCAGGAGTAATTGCCTTTTCCACCATTTCCGGAGTTACCTGGAAACCGTTCTCAACCGAGGTCTTGAGGTATACCGGGCGGGCGCCGGACAAAGTGGCGCAGGGCGCGTAGGAGACGTAAGATGGTTCCGGGATCAGGATTTCGTCACCGGGACACAGGAGGGCGCGCATGGCCAGGTCCAGCGCTTCGCTCACCCCGACGGTAATCAAGATTTCATTTAAGGGGTTATAGGAAACTTTATAGTTTCCCTCCATGTCCCGGACAATTTCCTCCCTCAGCTCCAGCAGACCATGGTTGGAAGTATAGTGCGTGTAGCCTTTCTCCAGAGAATAGACACAGGACTCACGGATATGCCAGGGGGTGACAAAGTCCGGTTCCCCCACGCCAAGCGAAATAACACCCTTCATTTCGCTAACCAGGTCAAAAAAACGCCTGATCCCGGAAGGCGGAATATCCCGGACCACCGGGTTAAGCTTTCTGCGCCAGTCAGTGGTTACGGTCATGGAGTTACCACCAGCCTTCTGTCTTCCTCGGCGTCATCCAGGATAGTCCCGTGGTACTTGTAGGTTTTGAGTACAAAATGAGTACAGGTGCTGATTACATTTTCAATGGTGGCCAGTTTATTAGATACAAAATAGGCTACCTCTTGCAGCGTGCGCCCGTTGATCATCACCGACAGGTCGTATGAGCCGGACATCAGGCGGACACTGCCAACTTCCGGAAAACGGTAAATGCGCTCGGCAATTGCGTCAAACCCCACCTCGCGCTGGGGAGAAAGCTTTACTTCGATGATAGCGGAAACCCTTTCCCCCTTCACCTTATCCCAGTTAATCAAAGTGAAGTACCCCAGGATAATCTTTTTTTCTTCCATATCCTTAATGGTGGCGGCAACTTCCGCTTCGTCCCTGTTCAGCATTGTCGCAATCTGCCTGGGGGTAAGTCGTCCATCAGCCTGTAAAATCTCCAGGATTTCCTTCAAGTGACAGCCTCCTTGCTTCGTTAGCGTCCTTTTTTAAAGCCAAGTTTGCAATAAAAAAACCCGTCCTCACAGCAAAGGGACGGGAATACTCTCGCGGTACCACCCTAATTAACCGAAAAGCTTAAACGATCTAATCGATTCTCTTTTGCCCGTTAACGGAGGCATTCCGGCAAAGCTTACTTCCCACTAAAGGTTTTTCGCCCGCGGTTCAAGGGCGGCCCGGACGCTTTCCTCAACCGGGCTTGCACCAAACCCCGGCTCGCTAATGAATACAGCGCCATTCTTCCCTGTCATCACCCTGTCATAAAATTGAAACAATTATAGCACGCGCGCCGGGAGGTGTCAACCTGCAATGTTTTTCAGTTGTGTTTGTTCTGTGATCATGTCACCCTGTAAGCGGACTGAGAAAATGTCACCCTTTTAAGTCCTAACGTTTTAGAGGGGGGTGACATTTTCTCAGTCCTTGACACCTGCAATGTTTTTCAGCTGGGCTACATGGTCAAGGTACCCCCTGGAGTGTCGATCAGCTTCAATATGTTTTCCTCTCTCCCGTTGAGCGCGTTCACGTAGATCAAGTAGGACTCCTGCCCCAGCTTTCCCTGAAACTCATAAGTCAGTTTTTCCTCCTTGGTCCCGACAGGGATCAGGGCCAATTTGCCCCCGGACACCTCAAAACGAGGATTAATGGCTGCCCTGGCCTGCTCCTGAGATATTGAAGGCTTTGGTAAATCCCGCTTCCGGTGTGACATCAGGTAGCCGGAGGTCTCTAACCCTGTAACTTCACCATTATCCAGGGCAACCGTAACTTTCACCAGGTCGGGATAAATAGTCACTCCGTCCTGCAACGCTGCGCAGTTGAAGGTGGCAAAATTGCCATGGAGCAGGTGATAGGTAGAGCGCATTTCCCCGAAACCCCGGTCTTTTAAAAAGCCTAAGGCCTTCCGGCGCGCCTGCTCAATATCCACCACTGGTTGGCCGGCCTTCCGGCCCTGCAGCATCCAAATAACCTGTCCCCCAATCCTTGAAACATCCAACTGTGTGGTATCCCCACCATCCTGTCCGGGGTTTACCTCCACCCGGTAGGCCGGTATACGCCCGTTGGCGTCCCCGGTTACCGTAGCCTGATAGTGAACGCCGGCCCTCTTATCGATGTAAGCCAGCGCCCGGTTTTTTGCTTCTTCCGCGCTGACTTCACCTTCCCCGCCAAGCGCCGCGGGCTCAGTCTTCTCAAGGTGTTCCGAGAACGGTCCGTCGTAAATAAGGGTAGGATACTGCTGCATCTGTTTATCCATAGCCTGGAAATTGGTTACAGCCAGGTTGTCCGGCTGCTTTTGCAGGTTATTGCGTACCTGGGAGAGCAGTTCCCCAAAATAAAGGTTATTCTGGGTCACCTGGTACTGCATACCTTGCAGCTCCCGGTTTAAATCTGTCGACTGTTGGTACAAACTGTTCAGCGTATCCCAGTTGGAACCGTCTATAGCCTGGCCCTGGTTGATCTGCCTGACCATACTGTCGGCATAATCCCCAACCTGGGTCAAAAATTTAGACGTCCGGCCGGCCAGGGCATCGTTTAAGGGCAGCTGCCCCAGGTTGGATTGGGCAAAGTTGGCCTGCATGCGGATATCATTCAAGAGCGAGCTTTCCAGTCGCGGATCGGCGGCCACCAGGCTTTTGGACAAAAGCACCTCCACGTTCTGGACCTGGCCGGCCATGTCGAAAAAAGCCCGCCGGTACTTATTGCCCAGATAGTTTTCCAGATCGCGCCTGGCCAGTTGCTGGTTGTACCCCCAGACACCTACGGCTGCAAGCGCCAGTAACCCTATTACAACAGGGATTATCCACCTTCTCAAAGCTTACCCTCCTATCGTGCAAAAACGTGTTCTCCAATCTGGGTTATAATGTTCCTGGACCAAATCCAGGGGTTGACCGGTTTGGACGGGTTCCAGAAAAACAGCGCTCCGCCTGTCGGATCGTACCCTGCCAAGGCCGCCTGGGCTGCCTCAATCGACTCACTGGTCACCGGCCGGTAAGCCTGACCGTTGCTGATGGATTCAAAGGCAAAATCCTGAAAGATCACTCCGCTGATGGTATGTGGGAAAGAAGCGCTCTTGGTGCGGTTGGCGATGACAGCCCCAACAGCGACCTTACCCAGGTAGGGTTCATTAGCGGCCTCTCCTTCAATGACCTGGGCCAGCAAGGATACGTCGCCCTGATCGGTGGCAGCGCCTCTCGAAACCGCCGGTGCGGCTACGGGAGAGCTCAGACCCATGGCCTCCAAGGTAGCATCTCCAACAATACCGTCCGGTTCAATGGCGTTGTTGCGCTGAAAGTTCTGCACGGCCCGGTAGGTGTCGTAGCCGTAATAGCCGTCCAGCGATCCGGTATAATAGCCCCACTGGCTCAGCCTATTCTGGACACTGGTGACCTCATCACCGCTGTTTCCCCAGCTTACACCCTGGGTCTGGGCGGCGGCCTGGCGGTAATACAGTGTGACTACCGCTACAGCAAGGACCAGCGCGCAGCAAGAATACAGGATAATCATTTTTGAAACGCTGAGTTTTTTGAAGATAGTTCCTCACCCCCTGGCAATATGTTAATATTTTCTCTTGTAATCCTTTTTTTATGTAAGTGTCCTAAAAAAAGAAAACCCGCCAACAACGGGCAGGTTATCATATGGTAATTTCATAACGGCTCTTAATCCCTACATCTTGTCTGGCGCTTTTCAAGGCGTCCGGGGGAACGATCCGCCAGTTTAAACACAGCCCGCCGGTTTGGGAAGTCCCGCTATTTTGCAGGCGCCCCTGGCCGGACCAGATGGAAACAGGCTGTAGATCTGCTTCAAACTCAACCCCGTATCCTTGCAAAGCTTCCTGATCATGGGAGCTATCTGAAACTCTTTATAGTAGTCCCGCAGGTATTTCATAACCTGCCAGTGCCTTTCAGTTAATTCATCGATCCCCTCTTTAGAAGCCAAAATACCGGCCACATCTTCTGTCCAGTCCTCAAAATCAACAAGAAAGCCGTCCTCATCCAATTCAATCTCCCGGCCGCCAACAGCTAAGTTTGACATATAAAAAAACACCTCCGTAGCGTTAGTTCATAGCTCTTGTTCAAGGAAACAATCATTTCCTGCAGACACTACAAAAGGGGGTCAACCCCTTGTTTAAAAATACCATGCCGAGGGGATTACAGTCAATAAAGATCCACTGCGTCATATCTCGGTATCTTTTTGATTTTATTCCAGCTACATGGAGAGAATTTCTATTTATAAAGAGCATTGACAGCCATAGTGATTTAGTGTACTATTTATCTAATACACATTCATAGTATATTTGAGGAGGAAAAACCATGAGCGCCTGGTGGAATCTGTTGCACAAGGAATTCCGCATGACCCGCACTTCTGCTCTCTTAGCCCTGGCCATCCTGTTAATCGGAGGGCTATGGCTGGTCTACCTGTCTTCCCGGTACAATATCGGTATTATCATTGTACCGGCATCTTTTCTCCTGGTCTTTCTGTTGTTTTACCCGGCCATCTACGTCTTAAAAAGCCTTCATTGGGAATGGAAAGTGACACCTCACCTGTGGCTGCACTGCCCCCAACCGGCCTGGATGCTGTTGTCGTCCAAGCTGGCTGTCGCCCTGCTGCAAATGCTGGCCATCATGCTGATAGCAGCGGCGCTGTTGTTGCTGGGGTTTTCCGTCAGCCCTATCCCGGAAGACGTGGGAGGCATTACTCTTTCGTCATGGCTTCCCTTTATTATCGAAGTAGGTTTTTACGCTGCTGTTTTCACATTCGCCGTGAGCATTTACATCGGGGCCTGGGCAACCCTGATCTCTGTGGTAAATGCCCTGGCCGGGAATATCCTGGGCAGGTTCCGCTGGCTGGCCGGCGCAGCTGCTTTTGTAGTCGCTGTAGTGGGCTTCGGACAGCTGCAGGAAACCCGGCTTTATGAACTGATTACCCGCTGGGGACTGATCAATATTCCACTGCAGAGCCTTCCGGAACTACCTGATTTTGGAACGCGCCTGTCAGTTAATGCCGCCATAGGTCGGCTCTATGCCGGTGAAATACTATTCTACCTGCTTCTGACCGCGGCTTTATATGCCCTGTCGGCCTGGCTCATCGACCACAAGGTGGAGGTTTAGCAATATGAGTCAAACCTTCAACAACACCCAACCGATTTACCTGCAAATTATGCGGCGCCTCTGCCGTCAGGTGGTGCGGGGCGAACTGAAAGCCGGGGCCAAGTTGCCGTCAGTACGGGAAATGGCCTTACAAACCGGGGTGAACCCCAATACCATCCAGCGGGTTTACACGGAACTGGAACGCCTGTCGATTGCCGAAACCAGGCGAGGGCTCGGCTCTTATATTACGGAAGATACCTTCCGGCTGAAGCAGTTGCGGGAAGACTTAAAATGTGAGCAGATCGGCAGCTTTATCGCAGACATGAGGGAAACGGGCTTTAGCCCGGAGGAAATTGTGGACGGTGTGCGTAAAGAGCTGTCCAACCCTAAAGCTTAGGAGAGGAGTTTCATTATGTCCAAACATATTGCAAGCTTTTCCAATGTGACCAAAAAATATTTGGGGCAGATAGCCTTAAACAACGTGAGCTTCGACCTGCCTCGCGGGAAAATAATCGCCCTGGTGGGCCCGAACGGCAGCGGCAAATCGACAATTTTAAAACTGACGGCAGGCTTGGTCCATCCCAGCCAGGGTTCGGTAACTGTTAACGGAAAAACTGCCGAACGACGTATAGCCGCGGAGGTGGCCTACCTTTCAGAATTGGACGTTCTTTATCCTTTTTTTACCGTAGCGGAAACTATCAAGTTCAACGCCGGTCTCTTTGCTGACTTCGATGAACAAAAAGCACAGGAGATCCTAAGCTTTATGCAGCTTGACCCGAATAAAAAGGTCAGGCACCTTTCCAAGGGCAACCGCGGCCGGTTAAAAATCCTGCTGGCTCTCTCACGCCGGGCGCCGCTCATCCTTCTGGACGAACCCCTGGCCGGGCTGGATCCTGTGGTGCGGGATTCCATTATAAAATCCATGATCTCCTACCTGAATCTGCAGGAGCAAACGGTGTTCCTATCGACACATGAAGTGTCCGAGGTAGAACCGGTGCTGGATCTGGTCATCTCAGTACATGAAGGGCAGATTAAGGGTATGGACGAAGTGGATCACATCCGGGAACAGTACGGGCTGAGCCTGGTGGAATGGATGAAAGAAACATTGGCAAAATAGCATGCCTATGTTGAAACCAGCCCATGTGCAATGCAAATCAAAATGTGTATAAATGTGATATACTAAAACAAAATGAAAGGAGTTGAATTTTTATGTTTATAACATATAGCGCCGAGTCGGCATCATGCGGGGAGGTGCTTGCAGAGTAGAATATACCCTCTGCCCTCCCCGCTAGTTCACCACAAAAATATGGGAGGACAGCAAAAAATGGCTAAAGCCAATTTATATAAAGTAGGACTGACCGGCCGCTTTGAGCAGGAAGCAACCATGTATGAAGGTTTGCACCTGGCCAGGGTATCGGTACAACATAAAAATTTATACAAGGTAGTTACAGAAAACAGCGAGATACAGGCCGAGGTTTCCGGCAAGATAGACTTTAGCGCGAGGGACAGCTCGGATTATCCCGTTGTCGGCGACTGGGTCATGGTCGACCGGATCGATGACAGCGGCGGCAATGCCATCATTCACCGCATCCTGCGGCGCCAAAGCGCTTTTGAACGCAAGGCGGCAGGCACGTCCAATCAAACGCAAGTAGTAGCCGCTAATATTGATACTGTTTTTATCTGCATGTCCCTTAATAACAACTTTAATCTGCGCCGCCTGGAAAGATACCTGGCAATCGCGTGGGACAGTATGGCGACCCCTGTTGTCATACTGACAAAATCAGACCTCTGCGATGATATCTCGGCCAGACTATCGGAAGCGCATTCTGTTGCCCCGGGTGTTGATGTACTGGTGACCACGAGCATGGGCGATGAGGGGTATGCCGCGGTAAACAGATATCTCGGCCAAGGCAAAACAGCAGCCTTCATCGGTTCCTCCGGCGTCGGGAAATCCACCTTGATCAACCGCCTGATGGGGGAAGAAATACTTGTGACCTATGAAACCGGTGATGACGACAAAGGCAGGCATACCACCACCCACAGGCAGCTGATCGCTCTTCCAAACGGCGGTGTGGTCATAGACACTCCCGGTATGCGTGAGCTGCAATTAGAAAATGCCGACCTGTCCAAGTCATTTGCCGACATAGAGGACCTGGCAAATTACTGCCGCTTCAATGATTGTAAACATCAGAACGAGCCGGGCTGCGCAGTAAAAACAGCGATTGAAAAAGGGATTCTCTCAGCAGAACGTCTTGGCAGCTACCAAAAGCTACAGACCGAGCTGAGCTATCAAGGGTTGAACTCCCGCCAGCTTGAGCATGAAAAGATCAACCGGATGTTTGGCGGCACGGGCGGCATGAAGCAAGCAAGATCGTTTTTCAAGGAAAAGAACAGGCAGAGGTAGAAAAAGACGAGGATTACTGAGGCATAAAGCTTGTCAAAGAAAGCATATCTGCCCTTGGCAACAAACTCCTGCAAGAGTTTCCCTAAACCTTTGCAGGAGTTTTACTTATGTCCGATATAATTTCGTTATTCAGACTCAATGCTTACGGTCATCGTGTCCTGATTCCAGTCAACTTCAGCCCCCAGTGACTCGGCCACGTACCTTACAGGCAGCATGGTGCGGTCATTGCGAATGACCGGGCAGGTATCCATCGAGACCCTCACTCCGCTAAAGACCGCCGTATTGCTGTCGATCGTAAAGAGGCTTTCCTTATCGTCCCTCCGGATGGTAACAACCCTGGTTTGACCGTTCCAACCCACTTCGGCGCCCAACGCTTCCGCGATCGCCCGCAGGGGAACCATGGTACGGTCATGCTCGTCAATATACGGGGCGGAATCAAATGGGATTACCCTGGCGTTGACCACGATCTTGATCTCTTCTCTGTTTTTATCAGGAAGCAAGCTGTCTCCGTCTCCATAAATAAGGTATTGCTTGCGTTCTTCAATAAAGCGTTGCAAGTCTGGTTCGTACGCCGCCTTGATCTGCTGGGGGGACAACCCCTGCTCCAAAAATTGGCCGATTTTATCCGTACCCATTATCTTATCAAACATCACTACCGTTTCACCACTTTTGGGAACCTCGAATCCGTTTAAGCCATGGGCATAGGTAAGGGCGTAAATCCCGGTCAGGGCCGGGTTAAACCTGTGATAATCAGTAATCTTCAGCCGCACCCCGCCGGACGCTCCTCTGTCTTCGGGAATAAAGGTCACGCCAGGCAGACCGGAACCGTTCAGTAAACCGGCAAAACTTTGAGAATCCACACCTTTTCCGCCAATCCATTTAAAGTTGTCCGCCTGAGAAATCCCCGTACCCTCCCCCAAACCGGTGGCCATATAGCCAAAAACTGCATCCAGGTCAGGGATATGCGGCGACGTGGGAACCCACTGGAGTCCGGTATCCTGGAAGACCATCGACCGGTTGTAACCATCCATGGGGACCACGGTGAGTTGGGCGCCGATTTTGCGGTTAAAAAATTGCGCCAGTTCCCCAGCGGTCATTCCGTGCGCCATGGGCAGGTTATCCACCCCGACAAAAGTGCGATATGCCTCTTCCAAAACAGGCCCCTCAGCGATTACCCCCCCGACCGGGTTTGGCCGGTCCAGGACAATGATGGCTTTACCGTATTTTTGGGCCGCGACCATACAGTAATTAAGGGTGGACATGTAGGTGTAAGACCTGGCTCCGATGTCCTGCACGTCAAACAGGAGGACATCGACGCCTTCCAGCATCTCCTCCGTTGGCATCCTGGTCTGGCCGTACAGGCTGTACACCGGAATCCCCAATGCCGGGTGGACATATGACTCCACATACTCACCTGCCGGGGCTTGCCCGTCAATGCCATGCTCCGGCCCGTAAAGGGCTGCGAGCTGAATGGTTTGATCCCGTGACAGTACCTCAATCGTGCTTTCACCCCGGCTGTTCACACCGCTTTGATTGGTAACCAGGCCCACTCTTTTCCCTTCAATTAAGTCATGTTGAGAGCTCATCAGGACTTCACTGCCGAGCTTCACCGGAGCAGCTTCCAGCGGAGCGGTAAATTGCAAAACCAGCAGCGGTATCACCACCAGCAGCATCAGGGTAATCTTTTTTACCACAACATCAGCTCCCCTTTTTACCCAAAATCTGGTCCGCCACAAATTATGCGCATGAAATTTTCACTAATCCAGCGGACAAGTTTGGCCCAGATTACCACACAACCTACCTTTAATCAAGCTCCAGAAATGTCCAAGACTCTGCAATATGAGGAGCATTGTTGGGCCGGCGTCTTTTCTCTGTACGACAGGCAGGTTATATAAAATATATGTCTCTATTGTCCTTGACTTGTACAATTATACTCGATTTCTTTGATCTCAGCCCTGGCATAACAGTAATCACCCTCGGGGAAAGACCATATGGCTTCTCCGCCAGCTGAAATCTTTATCCCGTTATAGTCTTTATACTCTTTGACCGGAGTTGACCATCTAACCTTTTGATAGGATTTTCCAGTCGGCGAATAATACCTGTCGTCTGAAACAAAGTTTACTAACGCACCTTTTTCATTGAAATACAATAACGCAGATATTTTGCAGCCGTTGTTATTGAAGGTTGCTTTCACTGTCGACGGATCAACGGTTTCCCATTCTATTCTCTTATCGATGAGACTGGCGGGCGCCAGTATACACATGTCATTGAATACCGTCACTGTTTCACCTTGATTCATTTCCTCGCCCCTGCCATCGGCAACTGTAATCAGGCCTGCCAATTTAACCAGCATCGTAGCTTTTGCATCGGCGTATTTATGCAAGCCAATAACCGGGAGCCCAAACATTCTCATCTGTAAAAAATAAAGTCGTGTAGTATGATCCAACTCACTAAACTGCATGGCGGCCATCTTAGCCCAACTTTTCTTCGGGTCGGTTTTAAACTCTCCATCAAATGCAACCCTGAAATTCCTTACTTTTTCCTTACCTATCGCCCCGACATATATAAGGTATTTTTGAACAGGCGCAGGCAAGTGTTTTATATCCTGGTGAGTTAGAATACTGCTGCTTGTTTCCGAAGCACCTATTAAAGCCTTTGACGCCTCTGCTTTATACATTCTCTTGAGATCCTGTGCTTTATAGATTAGAAATGAGATAACCAAAATTAGGAAGAATAATATTATTGTAAAAACATACTTTTTGGCCATTAAATATACCCCTTACAATCATATAGTTTGGATTCTATGAATTAGCGGGTTGAACCGTAATACTACACCCATTAAGCGCTGAAACGCAGGTATCCGCATCGACCACTCCGTTAACTGCAATTGCCACTTGTGAGCCGACACCGGCAGTCATGTTGACATTATAATCTATCATATAAACACCTGTGGTATCAACTGTAAGAGTGGCGGTCCCCGCAGTGTGGCTGACGCCGGTTAATGAACCGTTATTGCTAAAAAGTATGTCGGCTCCCCCAAGGACGGTAGCATCCAGTACGGTGGCAAGTTGATAGGATCGAATAATTTATATATTTCAAAGCAAAAAGCCATCGTTTTCTTACGATAGCTCAGTGGAAATCAACATTTATTTTTGGCTAGAATGAAGGAATGTCCTGCGATTATACTTAGTCCTGTTTCCCCGGTGCCATTCTCGGTGCCAGGACTAGAACAAAATCTCGAATTGCTTTTGCGCTGTTTAGTGCTTGCCACATATCTTGCTCTTCCAGCATCATCTCCATTGGATACCTCGAATGGACACCATATGCAGTCAGGTCGGAGCAGTTGTCGGCTATATTTTTAAAGGTTTCGGACAATCGCGTACAAAGCTTGCACAATTCGTCTAGATCATGTATCTTAGGCGGGTTTTGGCCGCATAAAACAAGATATCCTTTTAGATACTTTTCAGCAGATTGCTGGCAGTGATAACAAATGATTTCAATTGGAACAGGATGCATTTTGAGAAGATATTCGGCACTGTCTAAATCCATTGCAGCAAATCTCTGCCATTCCTGTGCTTGTGTTACGTTATCCATACAGCATCATCCCCTCCCTCACAATTTGCCGCTCAATACTAGGGGTAGATTTGAGCTGATTAAACTTATCTTTTTTGCCTACCATAACATCCACAGGCATTGTTTTTTTATCCCGAATCGCTTTGCGAATTAGTCTCATCGCATCAATTTCTCTAATGTTAACATTATCCGACATTACAACATAAAGGTCTAAGTCCGAATCAGCATGCGGCGTACCGCCTGCATAGGAACCAAACAGGAATATCTGTTCTACAGGAACAGTTTCTACTATGATATCTTTTAGGATATTCAACTCATCCTGTATTCGTTTTTCCATATTGGCACCTCCATCTATTTCAGCAATATCTTTGTCTTTTAATAAGTAATTATATCATAAAATTTTCCATCTAGCTATAACATTCACCAGTCAAAATCCGTCAGATAATCAACCGGCTGCGTGATATCATCTTCAATCTCTTTTGAGCACTCAAGGGTTACCCAAGAACAGCAAATTAATAAAGAGCAGCAAACCCTCTATCCATCAGCCTTTCGCCCTCTCCAATTTCACAACTGCCTCTACATGGTGCGTATGCGGAAACATATCTTACAAAAAACGCCGTTACTTGTGGTACGGTTCACCCCTGGAAATCTTGAACCAGCGGTAAATCTGCTCCAAGAGGATTACCCGCATCAGTTGGTGGGGAAAGGTGAATCTGGAGAAAGCAAGCTTCAGGTCGGCCCGTTCCAGCACTGCCTTGGCCAGGCCCAGGCTGCCACCGATAACAAAGAGCAACTCGCCCCGGCCTTCCAATGCCAGCTTGTCCAGCATTTTGATAGAATTTTTATCTGGTAAATAATACCTGTCGTCTGAAACGAAGTTTATTAATTCCGCCATAAAATACCGTATTACAACTTTTTGCCGTATTTCTCAATGTCAACCCGCCTTAAGGGGTGTGCTCTGTATTTTGCGCCGGGGTTGCTTGCGCATAAAAAAAGAGCTGCAAGGTTATCGCCTCACACCTCGTTTCCCCTGGTTTGTCTGCTAAACAACTGAAAAAATATATCCGTCAAAATTAATGGGATTCCATTCTGGATACCCGATGTTGCCTTATAAAGAAAAGCAGGAATATAAAGGGTGCTGCTTCTTTGTGATGGAATATGAAACATTCCCTTCTACCTCGTATTGATATTCGGAAATAAGCTCTCCGGTTTTAAAATCAAACAAGTAATTATATTTTTTTTGCTCTTGCTGAACCAATGCATACCAGCATATTTGATTCAATTCCTTGTTGTTTATCGCCAGGTATAAGTCTGTGACATCCTCCCGTTTAACTCCCTTTTCCTGTAAGATTGCATAAATTTTCTCCTCCGAAACTCCATCCTGCAGAAGCACAGAACCGTCCACTTCTATAGTTTCTAAATAAGGGTCCTTAGATAGCCATACAGCTTTGCTATTGCCCTCCCAATCATATCCTGTAACCATCGTGTCCGCTGGTCCATATTCAGCAAAGCGAATATAAACGACGCGAATATTCTCGGCATATTTTAAAAGGTTTTGTTGCAAAACGTATTGTTTGGCTTCTTCGGGAGAGCAGTAATCTTGTCCTCCTACTTTAACATCAAATAATTTATAATATTTTTCGGTTGATTGAAAGCTGTCAGAAAAATTCCCCTCCGATAGTATCAATACCGTTTGGTTTGCTTCGTCCCAATCCACTTTTGCCCCCAGTGCCGGAGCGACGAAACGGACGGGCACAAATGTGCGGCCGTTCAGAAGGACCGGCACCTGGTCCCAAATACCATAACATTTATGGTAACAGGTATTCCGAAATTGGAGCGTCATTGCTAATTTTTATTACTTTATGCAATTTGTAGTAAAAATGTTCAATTTTTATTTAGTAGTAAATGTTGACGGCGAAAGCAGCAAAAAGCTGACGGAATTTTCTGACCGGTGCTGCCGGAATAGATGACCGCTGTTCCAGAAATGCAAAAATGGTAAGATGACTGTAAGATGCCGGAACATCAGAGGAAGCTGTGGAGAAATACAGAAAAATTGACGGGAAGATCGGTCAGGGGTACTTCAAAGCGGCCAAACAGTGAGGGGCTGCGATATATTGCTGGATGCCTGGGAAGATATTAAGGACGTTATGGCGGATAACAATATTAAAGATTTACCTGCACTGGAACAGAAATATAAGTGGACCGAATTTGTAATGAATTATGTACAGACAATATAATAGCGAAGTATCGAACCGGCAAGTTTACCTGGTCTGCGGCAGCACCGACTTAAGAAGATCCATTGACGGGCTGGCGGTATTGATTAAAGAAGCATTCTCGTTGAACCGTTACTTGTGGTACGGTTCACCCCTGGAAATCTTGAACCAGCGGTAAATCTGCTCCAAGAGGATTACCCGCATCAGTTGGTGGGGGAAGGTGAACCTGGAAAAAGACAGCTTCAGATCGGCCCGCTCCAGCACAGCCTTGGCCAGACCCAGGCTGCCGCCGATCACAAAGATCAGTTCTCCCCTGCCTTCCAGCGCCAGCTTGTCCAGGATTTCCGCCATCTCTTCGGAGGTCTTTGCGCTCCCCCCCGGATCCAGGACAATCACAAAGGCGCCCGGACGCAGGCGGCTTACAATACGCTCGCCCTCTTTCTGCTTAACTTTTTCCAGGCCATGCCCGGTCAGGTTTTCACTAAAACCCTCGTCTTCCACTTCAACGACGTTGATGCGGGCATAAACGGACAGCCTTTTTAAGTATTCGGCTGCCGCCTCGGTCAGGTACCTCTCCTTCAGCCGGCCTACGGCCAGGATGGTAATATGAAACATGATTTCCCTCCAAAAGAACTAATTCGCGCCTGGTGACCTATAGGCTTACGTTAGCAATGATTTTGAGTCCCAATTAAAGAGTAAGTGAATCCGAAGCAAGGCTCGGGAACTGTTCGAGTGACGGAGTGCCGGTAAGTCCCCCGGCTTAAGGGGGAATTCGCTCATACAATTATAAGGGTCGGACATGAGCCGCTGGCATAAGCTCACAGAGCACTCATGCAGAACATAAATTTATTACCAAAAAACAAAAAGCGTGTTGCCACGCTTTATTTTCTCCAGATTGTCGCTCCCAGTGAGGTTAATTTTTTTTCCAGGTCGTAATAGCCCCGGTCAATGTAGCCGGCGTTGCCGATTTCCGTTTCCCCGTTGGCCATCAGGCCGGCCACAATCAGGGCTGCCCCGGCCCGCAGGTCGGTGGCCTTGACCTGCGCCCCCTGCAGGGAGGGCACTCCCTCGATGACCGCCATGCGGCCTTCCACTTTGATCCGTGCACCCATGCGCTTGAGTTCGTCGGCAACCATAAAGCGGTTCTCAAAAATATTTTCAACCACTACGCTGGTCCCCGGCACCGTGGAAAGCATGGCCATCAACTGCGACTGCAGGTCCGTGGGGAAACCGGGGTAAGGCATCGTTTTAATGTCAATGGAACGCAAGGGCTGGTTCGCGCATACCCGGATGGTATCCTCCTCCTCATACACTTCGACTCTTGCCTCCCGGAGCTTGGCGGTCAAGGGCTGGAGGTGAATTGGAATGAGGTTTTCCAGTACGACGTCACCGCCTGTGGCCGCCGCCGCGACCATAAAGGTCCCGGCCTCGATCCGGTCCGGTATGACGGAGTAGCGGGCGCCCCCCTCCAGAAAGGGTACCCCGTCTATCTTAATCACATCCGTACCGGCGCCCCGTACTTTAGCTCCCATGGTGTTAAGAAAGTTGGCCAGGTCGACTATCTCGGGCTCCTTGGCCGCGTTTTCAATCAGTGTCTGCCCCTCGGCCAGGCAGGCGGCCATCATGATATTTTCAGTGGCTCCGACGCTGGGAAAATCAAGGTAAACCCTGGCCCCCCTGAGCCGTCCGGGGGCATTACCGCGGATGCAGCCGTGTTCCAGGGACAGTTCCGCGCCAAGCCCGGACAGTCCCTTAAAATGCAAATCCATAGGACGGATGCCGATATTGCAGCCGCCCGGCAGCGCCACTTCAGCCTCGGAGAAACGGGCCAGCAGAGGACCCAAAAGAAGGTTGGAGGCCCGCAGTTTCTTGACCAGCTGGTAGGGCGCCTCGTCATTAACCTGTTCCGGAGGAGTTACCCGCAGGGTATCCGGCCCGTCCCAGCCGGCGGAGGCCCCCAGGCTCTTGATAATGCCAAGCATAAACCGCACATCACTGATGTTCGGAATATTTTCGAGCACAACTTCATTTTTACATAGAAAGGTGGCGCACAAAACAGCCAAAGAAGCGTTTTTGGCGCCGCAAATTTTCAAGCGGCCACGGAGGGGCCTGCCTCCGGCTATGACTATACTGTCCATGAAGTCCTCCTGTTTATGTTGCTGCCTTTCAACCACTTATTTAACTATTCGTCTCAACTGCCGTTATTCCTGCGCCGCTTCAGGAGGAGGGCATCAAAATAAATCCCGCCGGGGCGCCTTAGTCATAGCCCAATCCTGCCAGCCGGCTTCAAACTGGGCCTCATCGAGACGCAACACCTTAGCGGCCGCCTGGTTGAAATCCAGGCACTGCCCCAGTTCAGCTATGAGCTGGTGAAGAGCTGGTTCCCCGGCATAGCTCACAATAAAACGCACCGCTGCCAGTGACTCCCCGTAGGCCTTGGTTTGATTGGGCAACTGGTCAAAACGCCCGGTAAGATCGCGCATACTGTAAAAAGGCGGCTTCAGAGAGCTGGTCGCGTCTTGTAATTCAAAGCCGGTTAGCTTGTATTCCTCATACTGAGCGACTCCTTCAGTAAACCAGCGGGGGTAGTTGCCCCCGGTCAGGTAATCCACCACCAGGTGGGTCAATTCGTGGGCCATAGGTCCGGCAGTTTTAAAGACTTCAGCAATACGCCCGGCCTCTTGTTGTTCCACCCAGACCCCCGGCGACAGGACCCGGATCGCCCCGGCCCAGTAAACACCCATGGCGCTTTCGTCAGCTTCCCAGCCAAAGCTTTTGTTTAAAGCTTCGCGGGATGAATAAAGGATAATAGGGATCCTGCCGCGCGGGGTAAAGTTAAACTCCTCCGTAACCGGCCGGTAAAAAAACTCCGCCGTGTCCAGGACTAACTCAGCCTCGACACGGTCCTCCGGCCTGAACTTTATATAATAGTGCTCGGAAGTTAATTTTTCCAAATGCCAGGTCCCGAGGATGGTATGGACCTTGACCAGCTCGCGGATAGCGGCATAACTGTAAGATTTTATACCGGCCGGTATATTCCAGAAAAGAGCGGCCAGTAAAATAAAAGCTGCAGCCAGAGCCCTCATCACTCGAAACCAGGACGCTCCCCAGGGGCGGCCGGAAGCACGATCGATATTATCCTGCGCTGCAAGTTTCATAGCCGGCCTCCTAATTAGTCATTTAATCAGTCTAATTATAAAGCCGGGGGATAAGCCCGTCCAAGCGGAAAATACTTCATAATGCAGGGAGTACCGCGGCAACGGCATGATTGTCTAATAAATAATTACGGCCTGACCCACTTGTTTTTAAGTAACGGGTCGAAAATTTCGTAAAAAAATCACGGCAGAGAGCGTTGGGCCAACCCTGCCGTGGTCGGTTACATAGTGAAACTTACTGGGCCGGTGCGGTTTTCCATTCATTGATAATCTGTTTGGCTTTCTCTACATCGGGACCTTCCTTCGCCAGCTCAATAAATTTCTCAAGCTCCTGTATGCCGCTTTGATAATCTTTGACTCCCGTACCCAGGACGATCCCGTAGAAATAGCGGGCGTCTTTGTTGTCCGGTTCATTTTTCAACAACTCCTGCAGTTGCGCTACAGCAAGGTCATATTCGCTGCTGTAATAGTAAATAGTTGCCATATCGTAACGGGCTTCGCTATTCTGGGCATCCAGCGCCAGCACCTGTTCGTAGGTCTTCGTGGCCTGGTCGGGAGCACCGACGTAAAAATAGGCCTGGGCCAGTTCCAGCAGAACATTTACATCCCCCGGATTTTCCTGGGCCTGTTTTTCCAGCTCGGACAACCTCTCCTGAAGCGTCTGGTGTGCAGTGTCGGCGCCCTGTACACCGCTATAATCAGGCTGACTGGAAAATAGTCCCGCGAGTGGTATGACCAGACCAATGGCGATAAGTATGGTTACGAACAGAAAAATCCCTTTGTGGAATTTTTTTCTAAATGTTTTTTTATTAAACAATTCCATCACCTTACTAACATTATAGCATTGACGCATTTAAAGACAAGTATTTTTGGTTGGAAACCAATTTCCCGGAAGGATACTGGAGCTTTCCAATTTTAAACCGCCAGAGCAACCCCCTGGCGGTTTAAGCTTAACATATTTTAAGGCAAGTAATTGACCGGGTTGCGTGGCTGTCCAGCCATCAGCACCTCAAAGTGCAAATGCGGCCCTTCGGAACTTCCGGTTGACCCCACCAAACCTATCAACTCACCTCGTTCAACCGTCTGTCCATTGCTGACCTCAATTGAAGAAAGGTGGGCATAATGTGTGACCAGGCCTCCCCCGTGGGAAATTTGCACGGCCTTGCCATAGCCGCCCTCCCAACCGGTGGAAATCACTGTTCCTCCGGCTGCAGCCACCACCTTGTACCCGTAGCCGGCGCCGATATCAATGCCTTCATGCATTCTACCCCACCGCATGCCGAAGGGGGAGGTAATGCCGCCGGAACAAGGCCAACTAAGCCTCCCGCCGCCACGTGACGCCAGCATGGTTACGGAGCCCATGGCTACCACCTCAGTTGTGGCCTCACGTATGATTTTTTGATCGAGCACCTGTCGCCCTGTCTCAAACCCGTTTTCCCTTGTAATCAAGTATGTAACTGTACGCTCACCCGGTTCACCCGCCGTGAGCACTTTCTTCTCACCCAGCAGCAGCTGGTCGTCCTTTTTCACCTCGACCTCATATGGTATCTCTTCGTTCACGGTTACCTGCCGGGTGGCCACCACCGTAAGCAGGGGCGCCGCCTTGCTGAGATAAAGCGACTGTCCGATGCTGATATTATCGATGTCGATGCCCGGGTTTGCCATCGCAATCTGGTCCACATCGATATTGACCGCGCGGGCAATATCCCACAGGGTATCCCCGTCTTTGATAACGTACTGCTCGATCTTATTGGTTCCCAGTAAGACCGTTTTTTTGGCTGTCTCGAGGTCCAGGACGCTGTCTATCGCAGAGCTCGTTTTAACCAGCTCGACATTTTCTTTGATGGACGGATGTTCACCTGCTTCCACCGGGTATAGCGTCTGCAACCAGGCCAGCAAAGTTTCGGCATCTTCCTTTTCTTTGATGAAAATCTTTTCCTCGCCGTTAATGACTATGGCCGTGCATTCGGTGCTGAAAGTAAGCGTCTCGTTCAGCCTTGCTTGCAAGGTTTCCCGCTCAAGCAACTCTTCAGGTTGAACTTTAATTGCCTTATATGATATCTTGCCGGCTACCTTGACGGATCCACCGATCTCACCGGACTTCTGTTTAAGCACTTCACCCAGGGCTTGCCTTGCGGTTTTTTCGTTTGCAGCCACTGCAACGGTCTTGCCGTCCACCATCACAGCGCAAGCGTTACCTCCAAAGATGGCATAGGCGATGAGCGCCAGTACCAGGTAGCCCGCCACACCCATTACCACCCGGCGAAATATGCTTTGCCTTGCTAACCACTGCCTAAAAACACCGCTAAAAGCTTTATTATTTAGCCCCGGAAGGCGCCGCAATCCTTCAAACCTTGGCGGCAAATCGGTCAGCTCCTTTCTGCGCAATTAGTAGCATATATTGTAAAAAATTGCAGATTATAGCGACTACATGAGGAAAAAAGATGTTTCATTATAACATGGTAACGGCGCCAGCGTAAAACATCTTTCTTTATAGCAAACGGCTCAATCAACACAATATTGCAGGGAAACATGTTGTATTTGGTCTAATTGGCAAATAAACCGTCCAGCAGGAAAAGGCTGCATATTTCTCAGCCCGCCTGACTGCTTTCCATGACTTTCAAATACAGAGCGCACTCAAGTCGTTTCTTCATTAATGCGCAGCCCAGGCGGTAAGGCTGGAAAATAGAGCCGTTAAAAAGCTCGGCGTTGGCATGACAACCCCCGCTGCAGTAAAACTTAGCCCAACAATCTGCGCAGTCTTCCATGTTATATACATGGGCGTTTCTGAAAACGGCTTCAATGTCGCTGTTAACCAGTCCCTCCCTGACGTTTCCCATAAGAAAGCCTGGCCTTCCGACAAACTGGTGGCAGGGGTACAGGTCGCCGTTCGGAGCCACTGCCAGGTACTCATACCCCGCCCCGCATCCGGTCAGACGCTTGGGTAAGCAAGGACCGCCTTCCAGGTCGATGTTGAAGTGAAAAAAATCCACAGGCCTGCCTTCTTTCCGGCGCAGCAGGAGTTCTCGCGCCAGCTGCTCATACTGGCTGAAAAGGGCAGGCAGGTCCTCTTCACGGATAGCGTAGTCTGCTTCACCGGTCGCTACCACCGGTTCCACCGACAGATTTTTGTAGCCGAGGTCGGCCATGTGCAGAACGTCAGCGCAAAAATCAAGGTTGAAACCGGTAAAGGTACCGCGGATGATATAGTTTAAACCATCCCGCGAATTCACGAAACTCCGGATCCGTTTCAGCACCAGCTCATATGAGCCTCCTCCAGCGGGCGTCGGGCGCATTTTATCATGTACCTCACGCCGTCCGTCCAGGCTCAGTACCGCGCTGATCCCTTCCTGGTTGAGGTAATGGGAGATTTCACTATTGAGCGGCAGGGTATTGGTAGTCACCGTGAACTGTATTTCCTTGCCTTTTTCCCGGCCACGCAGCCTCCCGTAAGCAACCAGTTCCTTCAACACCTGAAAATTCAATAAAGGCTCTCCACCAAAAAAATCTATGTTCAGGTTCTTACGGCTGCCCGACCTGCCGATTAGAAAATCTATGGCGGACCGCCCGATCCCGGCCGGCATCAGCTCATCAGCCCCACCAAAACGCCCTTGCCCGGCAAAGCAGTAGCGGCAGCTCAGGTTGCAGGAATGTGCCAGATGCAGACAGAGGGCCTTGGTAATGCCTCCCGCCGGCGGGTTATATTTACCTTCGTAGGGGTCCGGGCTGAACAGCAAGCCGCTCCGTTCCAGCTGTTCAATTTCTGCAACCGCCATATCAACTTCATCACTATCGTAACGCCTGCAAAATTTTTCTAAAAACTCCGGCCTGGCCAGTGCCTTGTATTCATCCAGCATCAGCCAGGCCAGTTCATCCACTTCATGGACAGCGCCGCTATGCACATCCAGCACTATCTTCGTTCCGTCAAATTCAAACTTATGCAGCAAAAATTTCAAACCTCCCAAAAAAAAGCCTTATCCCCGGGGACAAGGCTTTTTAGCTACTTATCTGTTTTCTTCGCACATGCCTGATTTCCCACCGTACACGAGGTCTTGCAGGCGGACTGGCAGGAAGTCTGGCATTCACCGCAACCGCGACCGGCAACATCAGCCGCGAGCCTGGCGCTGTTGATTGTCCTGATATGCTTGCCCAATTTTACCTATCCCTCCTTCCTAAACATTATAATGGATCGGGTTGGCCTGCGCAACAGGGTGAAAAAGTAAAATAACCACAGATGCAGGTAAGAAATTCAAATTTTCCAGCGAATATTGTATATGCCTGTAAGAAATGATAAAATAATAGCGGGTGGTAGTAATGGTAATTTTTAGAATCGGCAACCTGAAACTGGTTAACAAACTGCATTTCTATCTGGGCTACCTGGTTTCCGGGTTTGTCAACGGAGGCAGTTGGAAACTGGAAAGGATCACGGAGTTAACCGCCAAGGAAAAAAGAAGGATATTAATCCGCAACATGTCTACCTACGAAGAGCTGTTCTCAAGGCAGGAACAGCGTTTAAACGCCAACCCTTAAGCCTCCTGAAACAGCTTCTGATCTCCAGCCCCGGGGCAGGCAGTTCCGGGTTAATCTTGTCCCCGGCAACCTTAACCCCAAAAGCATAAAAACTAGAAAAAATCTTAAAGGCGTATCTATGGTACGGCTTTTTCTTCATTTCCACTTAGTTATTATACGGTTTTAATAATGAAACCTGGCACTGTTGCTTTTTAAAAATTCACCCCGGCAAATTCCATTTTAAATGGATATGTGAAATAAATAATCATCTCAAAAACATTACATGGTGCTATAGTTTGACTAAACCTTATCAAACATGGTTTACTAGATCAAAGTGTTTTTTAAAAGGAGTCATGCGACATGCCCCTGCAAAAAGATAGCATAGTTAAGAACTGTGCCGATAGCCTGGTCAATATCCTGTCATCTCTGGAAGATTTACCCATTCTCAAGCTCGACGGGCTTGAACCGCAAAAAACAGCGCTGGTGGTAGTAGATATGATCAACGCCTTTGCCAGAGAGGGGCCGCTCCAGAGTCCCCGGGTTAACGCTCTAATCCCTGCCGTAGCAAAGCTGGTAAGGCTGTGCCGGAGCCGAGGGATTACGGTCCTGTCCTTTGCTGACTGCCATACCACTGAATCGCCCGAATACGATGCCTTTCCAGTCCATGCCCTGACTGGAACTTCAGAATGCGAAATTGTCGACGAGATTAAGGAAATCGGAGACTATACCCTGATTCATAAAAACTCGACCAACGGCTTTTTGGAGGAATCATTTCAGGAATGGCTGATAGATAACCGGCAGATAGAAAATTTTATCATTGTGGGCGACTGTACCGACATCTGCATCCAGCAGTTCGCCACCTCACTGAAAGCAGATTTCAACCGTAAAAACCAGCGCAGGCTGGTGGCTGTCCCCGTGGACGCTGTGGATACCTATGACCTGGGACCTCACAATGGTGATCTGACACACATGATGGCGCTTTATTTTATGCAGGAGAGCGGCGTGAAACTCTATAGTTCAGTTGAGGATTGAACCATCGGCTGCATATTTTTGATGATTGTGGAGGGGGGAATGGAACTTGCAGTACGATAACATGTCTCTTCACACCGATAAGTACCAGGTCAATATGATGTACGCTTACTGGAAACATGGTACGGAGAACAGAAAGTGTGTCTTTGAAGCTTTTTTCAGAAAGTTGCCTTTCGGCAACGGCTTTGCGGTTTTCGCAGGTCTGGAAAGGATTATCAGCTACATCAACAATCTCAGGTTCACCGAAGAGGATATCGCCTATTTGGCCGAGCAGGAGGAAAATTACGAGCCCGGTTTTTTCGACGAGCTGAGAAAATTCAGGTTCAGCGGCAATTTGAAAGCGGTCAGGGAGGGCACGCTGGTCTTTCCCAACGAACCGCTGGTCCAGGTGGAGGCGAGGATTTTTGAGGCTCAGCTGGTAGAAACCGCCATCCTGAATTTTATTAATTTCCAGACCCTGGTTGCAACCAAAGCCGCCAGGATCAGACAGGCGGCCCCCAACGACGTCCTGATGGAGTTCGGCACCAGGCGGGCACAGGAAGCCGACGCCGCTATCTGGGGAACCAGGGCCGCCTATATCGGCGGCTTTGACTCCACCTCCAACCTCCTGGCCGGGAAGATGTTCGGCATTCCCAGCAAGGGCACTCACGCCCACGCCTGGGTCCAGGCTCACGGCACAGAGGCAGAGTCCTTTATCAACTACGCCAAGGCTTTACCTGATAACGTTATTCTGCTTGTGGATACCTACGACACCCTGAAATCAGGCCTCCCCAACGCGATTAAAACCGCCAAATACATGGAGTCTGTGGGCAAGAGGATGAAAGGAATCCGCCTCGACAGCGGAGATCTGGCCTTCCTTTCTATCGAATGCCGCAGGATGCTGGACGAGGCCGGCCTGAATTACGTCCAAATCGTTGCGTCCAACGACCTGGACGAAAATAAAATATGCTATTTAAAAGCCCAGGGAGCCAAAATAGACAGCTGGGGAGTTGGCACCAGGCTGATTACCTGCGCGGACGACCCGGCGCTAACCGGCATCTACAAGCTGGCCGCCAAGGAAGAGCGCGGAGTTTATGTCCCGACCATCAAGATCTCGAGCAACCCTGAAAAAGTTACCATACCCGGTTATAAGACAGTGTACAGGATTATCAAGAAGGATACGGGCAAGACTGGGGGCGATTACATCGCCATGGCGGATGAGGACGTACGGAGCCTGGGCCGCATTAAAATGTTTGACCCTGTACACACCTGGCTCTATAAATATGTAACCGGTTTCGAGGCGGTTGAACTGCTCGAACCTATATTTATTGACGGGGAGCAGGTGTTTGACCCGCCGTCCCTGAAAGAGATTAAAAACCATCACAAAAGCCAACTGTCCCTCTTCTGGCCGGAGTACCTGCGCAGTCTCAACCCCGAGGTTTATCCCGTCGACCTGAGCGAAAAGGTCTGGAATACCAGAATGGAACTGATTAAACAGTACACCAAACAGAGAAATTAAGTTATTAGCTGCGGCCGGAGGTCGACCAGGCTGCCAGGTGACCCAAAATACAATGTAAAGATGATGTTTTTAGTTCTTAAGTCAGACGAAAATGATGCTCAGGCGTAAAAAAACCCTCACAAAGATTAAATAATCTTTATGAGGGTTAAATTTTCTTGGAGCGGGTGACGAGGATCGAACTCGCAACCCTCAGCTTGGGAATTTGAGGAAACAAGAAAAATGTAAGAGTCACAAACAGAAGACACCTTAAATAACGCGGTTTTACGGGTTCTATGAACGCAATGTACAACTCATTATAAAAGCAAAAATTAAATCGCGTTGTCGTCACAGTTGTTGTCAGAACATTTGTTTGCATATTTAAATTCATCATGAACGAGTAAAAAAATCATTTGGAGACAAGTTCTAATTTAGTGTCCAGAGCATCGGCGATTTTAACCAGGTTTTTGTAATTCGGAGGGTATTCTCTTTTTTCTATACGGGATACCATCTGTTGGGTCAAGCCGGATTTATCAGCAACGTCTTTCTGCGTCAATCCTTTTGCTTTCCTGGTTTTAATTATTTGAGCAATTAAATCAAGCTCTGCACTTGCTTCCCGGAACGCTTCTTTAAATTCCGGGTCTTTCTCGCTTTTTTCTTTTATTATTCTGCTAATGTCTATTTCCTTGAACGGCATCACAACCACTCCTTTAATATTTCTAACTTAATACTTCCTTCATCCTTTTTTCAGCCGTTTCAATCTCGAATAACTCTGCTTTTCCTTTCTGTTTTTTGCAAGCGTGAAGCAGATAAACGCTTCCCTGTTCAACCACAACGTAAAAAATCCGGTTTTTCGTGCGGAACTTAATCTCCCATAACTTGACTTTAATTTGCCTTGTAGTTAGGCCCTCCAGAGCGTCAAATCCTTGATTTGAAAGCCTTTTGATTATAGCATATCCGAGCGCTGATTCGTCCTTGGGTAAGCTGTCCAGGTATTCTAGGATTAAATCTTTACCTCCGCTTGTGTGGTAGGTAAATACTCTCATTGGGTAGCCTCACAATATATTATATTTTCAATCTAAGAAAAGTATACATCATCCATGATGTATACTCAATAAATATTGCGCTAATTATATGAACTATTTCGCTAAAAAGGCTTTGGCCCGGTCCGGATCGTACCGGTCTGGTCTGCACCGGCCTGTTTTGGAACCAAAACCGTGATTAGAAAACAGGATAAAAAAACCACTTACGGAAAACCGTAAATGACTGTTTTTATTTGGGGTAGGGATAATAATTTTTCTCTCTTTTATCGTAGATTCCTTATCTTAAATTAAACGGTAAACTTTTATGATAAAGTACATCTGGATCTAGCGTAGCTCCGTCAGGCCATTCTATGGTCCTGCCCGACACGTACACCTGTTTAAATAACCCAGGGTCGTTTGCTATTCCCTCAAAAACGCTTCCTACTTTAAAAAGTTGACTCATGTCCATTTTTTCGCATTTTACCTATTTATCCGGTTATTGAAAAAGCAGATGGCCTTGTTAAGCTTTTATTGATCCCAGGCCATCTGCTCTGAGTTATTGAATTAAATTTTAGTAAACCTTTGTTTTTTGGTTTACAATTGTCTTACCAGTCTTTGAACTTTTAATTAACAGGGAATACACATCCGGAACTGTTTTTGCTGCATTGACAGGTTTTAATGCCTTATCTGTCCATGCATGCATAGTTTCGCCCGTGGCTAAAAGCTTATGATTTACGGCATTTACCACCTGATACGAAAAATACAAACGAACGCGGGAAATTTGCTTAAGGCTTGTGAGAACCATAATTTCATCTTCATATTTTGCGGGACTTTTAAATTGACAATTCATTTCATACAAAGGAAGAAGAATACCCTTCGCCTCGATGTTTGTATTGGAAACCCCGGCCTTTTTTAAAAAGTCCGTTCGCCCGGCTTCAAACCATACCACATAATTGGAATGATGAATAATCCCCATCTGGTCCGTTTCCGCATATCTTGCTATAAATCTGGTTTCTGTCTGCATTACCTGGCGCCTCCTCCCAGATAGTTCTGATAAAGTTGGATAGAATCGGGTTAAACTCTCCGACCATGCCGAATATATTCGATTCGTGAAGCGTAAAAGCATTTAATACGTTTCCAGTATCCCAATTTTTTCCCGGATCGTTTATTACGGCATTGGCAGCGGCAAGCCCGATCGCAGCTTTAAGCCGGTCACTTTCCTTTGCCCACGGTATGATTTTATCAGCGTTCATTCCGATAAGATTGCCGGCAACGTCCAGAATCACGCAACAGCTTCCGAGTTCATTCCTAAAAGTATACGCAAGCCCGCAGGCACCGCCTTCGAGCATAACGCAGGTATATCCCCATCTATAACCTTTCTGCTTTGAACCATAGCAAGAGCTTGATCAATTCACTCATCAACAATCATGATTTATTCCTTGCTGGTTGCATAAACATATTTACAACCGTTTAAAGAAATTTTATCTGCGAAAAATCAATATTACCTTCAATGTCCGTAAGCTTTGCATCAGCATGAACATATTCAATTCTGCCAATGAACATTTCATGCGAACCTGTTACAATGGAATCAACCACTTTGCATTCGATATTAACAGGGCAATCGGGCAGGATAGGGGCATTGACTTTCTTGCCATCCTGGAGCCGAACATTCATAGCTGACAATTTATCCCCGTCCCGCTTGCTGTGGCTTCCTAGATAATCAAAGGTTTTCTGATAGCTTTTGTCAACAAGGTTTACTACAAAGCATCCGGATTCTTTGATCATCTGATAGGAATACCTTGTCGGAACAATGCCAACCATGACCATAGGCGGGGCATAGCTGCAATTACCGCAATATCCCACTGCCAATACATTGTTTTCTCCGTTTAAACCCCGGCAGGAAACGAGCACCTTCGGCATTGGCTGGAGGCAGGATTTCATATTGGCCTGTTTTTTCGTCATTTTACAAGAATCCTTTCTAAAAGATGTTTTTTATGTAATTAATAATTTAAAACCGCTTAATTTTTAATCAAGCTTCTTCAAGCTTTGATGTCCGGGCATGATATTTTTCAATTGCGTTTTTCAGCGCCGTCGACCCAAGCACGGAACAATGCATCTTGTGCTCAGGAAGCCCGCCAAGGGCGTCTGCAATATCGGTATCAGTGATCTTCAATGCTTCTTCCAAAGTTTTCCCTTTTGCAAGCTCCGTTGTCATACTGCTTGTTGCTATAGCTGCGACACATCCAAACACTAAAAAGCTAATATCCGTAATCACGTTATCTTTCACTTTAATATAAATCGTAAGACTGTCGCCGCAGCCGGGGTCTCCGCAGGTTCCTTCACTGTCCGCGTCAGGCATGCTTCCAACATTCCTCGGGCACATAAAATGCTCCATTACCAAATCTGTAAATACATCGCAACACATATCACGTCCTTTCGTAAAAAGTTAAATGGCCTTATCGCCCTTTAATACCTGTATCATAATTGCACATTCAATCCTTTTCTTTTGGAGAATACAGGAAAGCTCATTGGGCTCTGAAATACTGCTGTTAGAAAAATATGCGTTTGCGTGACATCCACCAGAACAAAACAGCTTCGCCCAGCAATCCCTGCATTTTTCTTTGCTAAGGATATTATTTTTCATGAATTCATTGCACTTTTTACTGTTATTGATACCGGAATACACATTCCCGATAACAAACTTATCCTGTCCGACAAACTGGTGACATGGATACAAATTCCCCTCGGGGGACACTGCCAGATACTCATATCCGGCTCCGCAGGCGGTTACTCTTTTAAACAAACATGGTCCGTCGTAAAGGTCGATATTAAAATGATAAAAGCGGAACTTACGATCATCGGATAACCGCCCGATATATTGAAATGCCAGATTTTCGTATTCTTTTAAGATTTCCGGGATATCGGATTCCTTGAAATATAAATCTTCCGCTGAGCCTACCACAGGTTCGACGGATATCTCCTTAAAACCCATATCTGCAAGATGCATGACATCTTTTGAGAAGTCTTTATTCCTTGCCGTAAAGGTGCCGCGAATAAAATAGCTTTTACCGTTTCTTCCGGCAACAAGCTCTTTGGCCAGTGGCATAACCTTATCGTAGCTCCCACGGCATGCCCGGTCGTGGCGAACCGCATCATGGACCTCTTTTCGCCCGTCAATGCTTATTACAACGTTATCCATGTTCTCATTGATATAATTAATTTTTTCTTTGTCGAGTAAGGTGCCGTTTGTTGTAATCGTAAAATAGAAATGCTTACCGGTGATCTTTTCAACCTTCCTGCCATAGGCGACGGTTTCTTTCACCACATCGAAATTCATCAACGGTTCACCGCCGAAAAAATCAATCTCTATGTTACGTCTGCCTTTTGAATTCCGGGCAAGATAGTCTAGGGCTTTCAGCGCGACGTCTTTGCTCATTAACATGCGCCCGCTGTTATAATCTCCGCTTGATGCAAAGCAGTATTCGCATCGTAAGTTACAGTCATGGGATACATGCAGGCAAAGGGCCTTCAAACAGTTATTCATCTGCTTTGAGCCTACAGCCTCTTCCAGACTTTTTATAGAAGAAAAAAGCATACCCTGTTCATTCAGGGATTTTATTTCATTGTAAGCTTCGCTGATTTCATTGACGGTGTATTTCTTTCTAAGTTTTTCTTGTACGTTTACCAGCGAAGGCATTTCATTTGTATCTTTCAGCATATGATAGGTTATATCGTCAAGCATATGAATGCTTCCACTGTTTCCGTCTATTGCAATGTTATATCCGTTAAGCGAATAAGTATGAACCACAAAAATCCGATCTCCTTTACAACTCCAAAGAATCACCCGCACACAAGGGAAGGCACCGATCGCCCAAAAACCGTTTCATTTCACAGATAGCGAATATGCCCGTACAGTGCAAGGGGATAATCCTTTGTATATTTAAATCAAGCATTGCTTGCATAGTCATTTGCAGGCGCAGCGGGCTTACGCTGTTCAAATGCATCCCGGCCACCAATGTATCAATTTTTTTGCCGGGAAACTGCTTTATAGCGTAATTCAAGCAGTTTACAACACCGGGATGACTGCACCCGAGAAATATACAAAGCCCTTTACCGGTATCAAAGATAAGCATCTGTTCATCTTTCATCATATCAACAGACTTATCCACATCATCCCCGGTATAAAATCCTTCAGGAACTCCTTCAAAAGCTAGGGTGCTTGGTATTTCTCCACAGAGATTAACACCGGGAGCTATCTGCAAATTCTTTCGGGTAAACACTATATTGTTTTTTATAAAGCTATAATCATCAAACGACCAGGGGATGCCAACCTCTCGACAGCTCTTTCCGTCAGCGTTTTGTGCATACCTTTTTGCGAAGACAAACTCATGCACATAAACCTTCGGGAACCTATCTGTCTTCGGAAAATGAATCAAGCCGCCGCAATGGTCATAATGGCCGTGGCTGAGCACAATACAGTCGGTTTTATTGAAATCCATATCCATTTGTGCAGCGTTACGGCAATACACATCGGACTGGCCTGTATCAAACAAAATATTGGCTTTTTCATGCTCAATATAGATGGACAAACCATGCTCCGCAAGAAAGCCGCGTTTATTCGTCCTATTATCCGTAAGGATATGCATTTTCATATATTAAACAGCTCCTTAGCCATCAATAAACATAAATTGTGGGCTTATGCCCACAACAATTATTTTAGTACAATTATGATCATATGTCAATATCTATACTTAAAACATATCTTAACTCAAAACAAAGATAAATAAAAAAACAAGGCCAAAAAGACTATAATGTCTCTTTGACCTTGACACCATTCCTGTTTGGTTTTTATTCATTCCTCCAGCCGTGCCGCCAGCAGTTTCTTCGACAAAACTTCCCTTTGCAGTTTTGTTCACAGGTAACCTTAGTTGAGCCGCAGGAGGGACATGAATATTCTCCGTTTTTTATGGATTCAAGATTTTCAAAGCTTTCCATCCATTCCTTGCCGCAATCCATACATCTCACCGGACAGATATTCCGGGTGAAGTTGCCGCCCTCTATGTGAATAACCTTTCCGTTTACCAGCTATCGGCGATTTTTTCTCTTGCAGACAAAAGGATTCGCTGAAAGGTGGGGCGGGATACCTCCATCTTCTCGGCGCATTCTCCCTGCTCCAGACCCTCCAAATCCTTTAGGCGTATTGCCTCCAGTTCTTCAAGCTTTAATATATTTTCAGGAACCTCTGCAACATCCTTATCCGACGGGATGAAGTAGGTGATAGTGGGAATATTCTCAATTTTCCTCCATTTGTCTTGCCAATCACATCACCATAAATGTTAATTAAATCCGATGAAAATAAGTTTATTATTTATACTCAGAAAGCTTCTCAAGCTGCCGATCAATCTTATCCGTTGTCTCGGAACTAATTAAATGTTCGATACGACATGCGTCCCCGGCAGCCGTGGCAGCTTCCACGCCAAGAACATCGTTAAGAAACCTTTTGAGTAACTCATACCTTCTTTTTACGTTGACAGCTATATTTCGACCGTTCTCCGTTAATGTAACGGTGCCATACTTCTCCTTAGTAACGTATCCTTCGTCCTTAAGAACTCCCATCATACAACTCACGCTGGCTTTGGAAATACCAAGGGCGTTTGCAATGTCAATTGAATGTATGCCTTCATCGTTTGAAAGCTCCAGCATAACCTTCAAATAATCCTCTTTGGACGGAGTAATTTTCCCTGTATGGCTATTTTGCTTCATTTTTCAAGAGCCTCATATCATAGCAGTTCCGCACCTCGTGTATTTTATCGCTGCTGAACTGCTTGATAACACCAGACATGCCGGGTTCCTTGATTTCCTTGTTAAAAGACATTTTTGTGATTGCACTGTCTACAATACGTGCAATTTTTATACATCCGCTTTTTAATAATCTCTGTTGGTTCTGAATTTTCGCCTCTTGTACTTCCGGAGGAATTACTTTGCATTGGCTGGCATCAGAAAAAATCTTCCAGCCAGGTCTCGTAATTTTTATTGCTTTATCCCAATCGCTGTTGAAATCGGGCACAACGGACATGTCTTTCCAAAACCCTTTCATTACCCAATAAATGCAGTTATCTGTTCCATCATAAGTCATTGTATAGTAATCATTTTTTGCAATTTCAATCATACAAGACCTCCTCATGAACTTATAAACTTATTGCTTCACTTGGACATTCTCCAACACATGCACCGCATTCAACACATTCGTCACTTATGACTGCTTTACCATCTTCAAGTTTGATTGCCCCTACAGGGCACACATCCTCGCATCGGCCGCAGCCAATGCATTTTTCCTTGTTTACCATAGCTGCCATAGAGCTCATCTCCTTTAATAATTTTGCTGTTACAAACCAACATAAGTCTTTTTTTAAATAATTATTGACATATGCTCATAACTACCATAACCCTATTATGGGCATATGTCAATAACTATATGAAAATTTAATTAAATGATTTCTGCAAAAAAAGAAAGAGAGCCGTAAAGCCCTCTTCCAAAAACCAAATCCCGTTAAAGAATTTATAGAAAATAAAATAAGTTCATTTCTTTTCTGAATGTCTTATTTTATACCAAGCCGTTTTTCTCCAGAGCAAGGCTTGCGACGGGGAAAGGCTTCAGCGCCCTTGGGAGGATTCCCATGACATAGGCGATGAGTATACCGTAATTCGTGATGTAGACGCCTTGCTCGCGCGCCTTTTCGACGCGATACTGCATTTCCCTCCGATTTAACATGCAGCCGCCGCAATGGACGATAACCGCGTATTCCGAAATATCTCTGGGATAACACGCGCCGCTTGCCCATTCAACTTGATATCTCCGCCCGCGATCTGGCGTATCCAACGGGGAATTTTTACTTTGCCGATGTCATCCGACTGCCTGTGATGGATGCAGCCCTCCACAATCAATACCTTGTCCCCCGGAGAGAGACGTTCAATGCGTTTGATGCCCCGCACCATTTCATCCAGATCAGCGTAGGGCCGTCGTCAATTGGCATCTCGCCGAGCATATCGTGTTCCGTTCTCATGTCGGCGCACCTCCTTTTTGTAAGTCCACATGATCTCCACGTGAAAAGTCGGCGTAAGACCCATGGATTCAATATGACGGGCAAGCCCCGGCAGATACTCGGCAGCTTCCCAGCCTTTACAAAGCTTGTTATCATATAGTGAATAATCTGATCGATGTTTTAAGGGTGACAAATTCGGCATTACGACATTTGCGCCCGCCATAAGCCCTTTTTCCCGGCCCATGTCGTCTACGGTGCCAAGCGCGGTGGTAGCCGGAAGCAGGGTTTTCGGCAGCATGATTCTGATAAGCGACAGCAAAATGAGTGTATGGCGGGAGGAGGGATGATAAAATCCGGTGAACCTTGTATCCTTATGCGGGATAAACGAACCGATCTCGATCATATGGGGGTCCAGTTCCCACAGGAAAAGGAAATCCTCCGCCAGCGTTTCATAGGTCTGATAAGGAGAATCCACCATAAAACCGGCTCCGACCTGGTATCCGATTTCCTTTAGGTTATATAAGCACCGCTTACGGTTGTTCAGACTCAGCTCCGGCGGATGAAGTTTCCCGTAATGGTCTTCATTCGCCGTTTCATGTCGGAGAAGGTAGCGATCGACATCTGCGTCAAACAGCTCTTTATAAAATGCCCCAGGACAGGGGGGAAATTATCTGGTAGGATTTGTATTTGTAACACTTTAAAGCCCCTTCTATGCCCGTTCTATGGTTTCAGAGATAAAACCAACTTTTTAATTTAATGGAACGTTGGCGAAAATGATTAAAAGCTCAGGTCAAAAACCTAAGCTTTTTTCATTCAAAACGTCTGGTTGTCGTCAATATTGTCGTCAAATTCATCCTGTCGTAAACCTATAAGCTTCGGAACCCTTGATTTTCTTGGAGCGGGTGACGAGGATCGAACTCGCAACCCTCAGCTTGGGAAGCTGATGCTCTACCGTTGAGCTACACCCGCTTAGTTCTATTATTATAGCCTGATCCAGATGAAAATGCAAGTTATTCAGACTTGTTGTTTGATGGTAAAAGCAGCCTGTCCAAGGCTGCTTCGTTATACGTCTTGGTGACCCCACCGGGATTCGAACCCGGGTTACCGCCGTGAAAGGGCGGTGTCTTAGGCCGCTTGACCATGGGGCCGTATATTCGCAAGGATTAAATTGGTGAGCCATCCGCGACTCGAACGCGGGACACCCTGATTAAAAGTCAGGTGCTCTACCGACTGAGCTAATGGCCCAACAAGCCTTACAGATAGATATATTACTATAACCCCGATGGGGTGTCAACCACTAAAAAATATAAAACTTAAAGGATTATCAGATAAAAAGCATTAACTAAATATTGAATAGGTTCCTTTTTTGGTTGGATCGTTCTTATACAGCGGAGGCGCCGGCAGAACAATAGTATATGCGCCCGTATTATAATTCGTTATGCTGGTTTAAATTGCAAAGGGGATCACTGGGCATAACCTCCTAGCGTTTCAGGAATTAATGCCAATCCTTTAATAACATGCATTTCTGTGGGGTCATTGTGCGAATGAATTCACACCCACATACTAAACCCCCGGCCGGGCCGGGGGTATTTAGATTATTTGTATAGTTCGGTTGTTAGAATGGTCTGGCTGCGCCTGCTGCCGACGCCAACCAGGGCTATGGGCACACCGGCGACTTCGCTGACCCGTTCCAGGTACTTTCTGGCGGAAGTTGGGAGATCCGACAGTGTTTTGGCTGAAGTAATATCATCCTGCCAGCCGTCAAACTCCTCGTAGACAGGCACGCACTCTTCTAAAACCCTGAGGCTGGCCGGAAATTCTTCAATAATTCTCCCGCGGTAGTTGTAACCGGTACAGATTTTAACCTTTTCCAGACCACTCAGGACATCCAGCTTGGTGATGGCAAGATAGTCCAGGCCGTTGATGCGCACGGCATAGCGGGCCACTACCCCGTCAAACCAACCGCAGCGGCGTGGCCGGCCGGTGGTGGTGCCGAACTCGCCCCCTTGGGTGCGGATGTACTCGCCGGTGTCGTCCTCAAGTTCCGTGGCAAAGGGACCTTCCCCGACCCTCGTGGTATAAGCTTTGGCAACGCCGATGACACGGTCAATCTTGGTCGGTCCAACCCCTGCGCCCAGGCAGGCGCCCCCGGCAGTCGGGTGCGAAGAGGTGACATAGGGATAGGTGCCATGGTCAATATCCAGCAGGGTGCCCTGAGCGCCCTCAAAGAGCACGTTCTGCCCCTTCTTGAAGGCCTCATTGATAAGCAAAGAGTCATCAGCCACGTACTTGGCCAGGTTCTCGGCGTAACCGCGGTATTCTGCCAGGATGCTGGGGTAATCCAGCGCATTCATCCCGTAGACCTTGGTAAGCAGGTGATTTTTAACTTCGATGTTGGCTTCCAGTAAAGAAGCGAATTCATCCTGATCCAGCAGGTCAACCATACGGATACCGACACGCGCCGATTTATCCATATAGGCAGGTCCGATGCCGCGGACGGTAGTGCCGATTTTATTATCTCCCCTGCGCTCTTCTTCCACCTGGTCGAGTCGCTGGTGATAAGGGAAAATGACATGAGCGCGGTCACTGATTTTCAAGTTATCAATACTGATCCCTTTATTCTTAAGGGCTTCCATTTCTTGGAGCAGAACCCCCGGATCGATAACCATACCGCTCCCGATGACGCAAATTTTTTCGGGGTAAAGTATGCCCGAAGGGATCAGGTGTAGCTTAAACTCCCGGTCACCCACCACAACCGTGTGTCCGGCATTGTTGCCCCCCTGGTAGCGGACCACCAGGTCGGCCTTTTCGGCCAGGAAATCCGTTACCTTCCCTTTTCCTTCATCGCCCCACTGGGCGCCGACTAGAACCACTGTAGACATCAGGTTACCCCCTAAATCCTATTAATAATTTCCCTGGCCGCCACCACACCGGCCGCAGAGGCCTGGGCCAAGCCCCTGGTGATACCGGCGCCGTCCCCGGCCGCGAACAGGTTTTTCACCCGTGTTTCCAGGGAACCTGTAAGGGCCAGGCGGGAAGAATAAAACTTGACTTCTACCCCGTAGAGCAGTGTATACCTGGAATAAACCCCCGGCGCCAGTTCATTGAGCGCCTTGAGCATCTCTACGATGCCCATCAGGTGGCGGTACGGCAGGACCAGGCTTAAATCACCCGGCGTGGCCTCCGCCAGGGTTGGTACGGTCATGCACTTGGCCAGCCTTTCCCTGGTGGAGCGGTGGCCCGAAATGAGGTCACCCAGGCTTTGCACAATAACTCCGCCACCCAGGAGGTTAGCCAGGCTGGCAACGTACCTGCCGTAAGCAATCGGCTCTTTGAAGGGCTCGGTAAAGGTCTTGCTGACCAGGACGGCAAAATTGGTGTTTTCCGTCTTATTATATGCGTGGCTGTGCCCGTTTACCGTAACGAGCCCGTCATTATTTTCAAGCACCACTTCCCCGTTCGGGTTCATGCAGAAAGTGCGTACTTTGTCGTTGAAGGTCCTGGAGTAGTAAATGAATTTAGCTTCGTAAAAAATACTGGTCAAGGGATCCATCACGGCTGCCGGCAACTCCACCCTGACCCCGATATCTACAGGATTGATGGTGGTCTCGAGTCCCAAACGTTGAGCCTCGTCACAGAGCCAGCCGGCGCCCTCCCGGCCAGGCGCCAGAACCACCTGTTTGGCTGTGATCACCTGCCCGTTGCGGCAGGTCACACCACGCGCGACCCCGTTCTCCACCAGCACCTCTTCCGCCGAAGTGGAGGTTCTCACTTCAACCCCGGCGGAAACCAGGCTTTCGTACATTCTATGGAGGATTTCCTTACAGCGGCCTGTTCCCATATGCCTGATCCTGACCGGCACCAGCTTCAACTCTGCAAGTACGGCGCGCCGCTGGACCTCCTGGATTGCCTCTTCATTCTCCAGGCCGTAGACCTTTTCAGGAGCGCCAAAGCTCAGGTAAGTACGGTCCACATAATCAATGAGTTCAGCCAGGCGACTTTCCCCGATGTATTGCTCCAGGCTGCCGCCTATCTCTGTGGAAAGAGTAAGCTTGCCATCGCTGAAAGCTCCGGCGCCACCCCAGCCGCACACCGTCGAACAAGGAGAACAGTTGCTGCACGGGGCGTTTTGGACGCGGGCTACGCAGGACCGGTCGCCGATCGCCCGGCCTTTATCGATAATTAAAATTTTTAAATCCTTGCCGGACTTGACCAGCTCCAGCGCCGTGAAAATCCCGGCCGGTCCGGCGCCTACGATGACAACATCATACAATTTACTCAAAAATATTCCCTCCCCCTTTTTTGGGTAGGAAGCTTTATGATATTTTTCCCTGCCGGCATAAAAATAACCCAAACAACAAACCTTATACCAGTTGCCATTTGAGTGCTTCAGTGTGGTCCCCGAAAATGTAGTTGTAGTAGTGAGTGAACCTTTTTTAAACAACACAAAGATCTTAACAAACCAAAGAAATCTTGTCAAGACAAAAAATCCCGGCCTGCGGCCGGCCAGGGACGATTTAACACCTGTATAGAGCCCTGGAGAGGGCTGTCAATGGTCTGATGTGTTTTTTATAATGGAGACAAACTTGGTATATTCTTTCAGGAAAACCAGTTCGACGCTGCCGACCGGTCCATTGCGGTGCTTGGAGATAATGACCTCTGCGATGCCCTTTTTCTCCGATTCGGGGTTGTAGTATTCATCGCGGTAAATAAACATGACCAGATCGGCGTCCTGCTCCAATGAACCCGACTCACGCAGGTCGGACATCACCGGGCGCTTGTTGGGACGCTGCTCCACAGACCGGCTGAGCTGAGCCAGAGCCAGTACAGGGATTTGCAGTTCCTTGGCGAGTCCCTTAAGGGAACGGGATATCTCTGAAATCTCCTGCTGGCGGTTTTCGGAGCGACGGCTGCCCTGGAGCAATTGAAGATAATCGATCACGATCAGCCCTAGCCCCTTCTCAGACTTGAGCTGTCTGGCCTTGGCCCGCAGCTGGCGGATGCTGATACCGGGGGTGTCGTCAATATATATTGGCGCCTTGGCCATTTTACCGGCCGTCTCGTGCAGCTTCAGCCAGTCCTCCTCATCAATGGTACCATTGCGAAGTCGCTGCTGGTCGACTTTCGCCTCCGCGCAGAGGATCCTCTGCGCCAGTTGCTCCTTTGACATTTCCAGGCTGAACACCGCCACCGGGATATTGTGCTTCATGGCGGCATTATAGCCTATACATAACCCTAAGCTGGTTTTGCCCATGCTGGGACGCCCCGCCAGGATAATAAAGTCGCTTGGCTGAAATCCGCAGCAGATCTGGTCCAGGTCCCCAAAGGATGTCGGCACGCCGGTTACAACGCCGCGATTATTGTAAAGGAACTCCAGGTGCGGGAAGGTCTGCAGGAAGATTTCCTTGATTGTGAAAAAGGCCTGGCTGGTACGCCGGTTACCGAGTTCCATGATCATCTGCTCGGCCTCGGCGATCAGTTTTTCAGGCTCCTCGTGTTCTTCGTACCCCATACCGGCAATGCGCGTCGACAGGTTGATCAGGGTGCGCAGGAGCGATTTTTCCTCGACGATGCGGGCGTAGTACTCCACATTGGCGGCAGTTGGCACCATTTCCGCCAGAGTGGCGATAGCCGCTACGCCGCCCACTTTTTCCAGGTCACCCTGCTGCCTCAGCTGATCACTGAGCGTGATCAAATCCACCGGGCTCCCTGCTTCATTCAGGAAGAGCATGGCCTCGTAGATGGTACGGTGGCTTTCCCGGTAAAAATCGCCCGGCTGGAGCACCCGCATCGCCTTGTAAATAGCCTCGCGGTCGATAAGGATGGCGCCCAGCACGGACTGTTCCGCATCTATATTCTGGGGAGGAATTCGGTCTAACAAAATGATCTCCTTTTTAACAAATGAAAGCCGTACGTTTCAATAAACAATCAGCTGACCAGTTCATCAACATCCGTGGGTGGAAACACGTGCCTGATGATATCTTCAACAGTGTGCGCCAGCACCACCTGAATGCCCTTTACCTCGGAAGGCACGTCATTTTCATTCTCCGCCGGCAGCAGGATGGTTTTGATGCCGGCCTGCCTGGCGCCATATATTTTTTCGCATACTCCTCCAACCGCGCGGACCTTGCCCTGGATGGACACCTCGCCGGTGACGGCTATATCCTGGGGTATGGGGCGCCCCTGAATAGCGCTTAAGATGGCCAGGAAAATAGCTACACCAGCTGATGGGCCGTCTATTCTGCCGCCACCCACCACATTAACGTGCAGGTCATAATTGCTGAGGTCTTCGCCTGTCAGTTTGCGTATTACAGAGGCGGCGTTGAACACGGAGTCCTTGGCCATACTGCCGGCGGTATCGTTAAAGCGGATGGCCCCCTGGCCCTGGCTGCGGGCGGGAAAAGCCACTGCTTCGAGTTCTAAAACTGACCCCAGGTAGCCCAGCACGCCCAGCGCAAAAATTTTCCCCACTTCCCGCCGGCTGGAAACCTTGCAGGTTGCATAGGGGCTGAGACGGCTTACCTGAGCCACTTCCAGGACATCTTCAAGGGTTATCGCGGGACATCCGCAATCCGTCTTATCACGATAGCAGGCCAGTCCGTAGGCGTCTGCCAGGATGCTGATGGCCTTACGGCCCTCAATGGTGTACTCGCTGATAGCCTCGGCCACCCTGTTATCTAAAAACACACCCAGTTTTCCGGCCGCCTGTGTCAAAATGGCCTGGATGTCTTTTGGCGTTAGCGGCTCGAAGAAAATCTCGGCGCAACGCGAGCGGATGGCCGGGTTAATATCTTCAGGCTCGCGGGTGGTCGCCCCGATTAAGATAAAGTCTGCCGGGGCGCCTTCTTCAAAAAGCTTTTTAATATACTGGGGTACGTTGGGTTCATGCGGGTCGTAATAGGAGGAGTCAAAAAAGACCCTCTTATCCTCCAACACTTTTAAAAGCTTATTCTGTAACAGGGGGTCCATTTCCCCGATTTCGTCAATGAACAACACACCACCGTGGGCGTCGGAGACCAATCCCAGTTTGGGTTCCGGCACACCCGTCTCAGCCAGATCCCGCTTTGCTCCCTGGTAAATAGGGTCGTGCACTGAGCCCAAGAGCGGGTTTGTAGCTTCACGGGGATCCCAGCGCAAGGTGGCGCCATTTACCTCCACAAAGGCCGCTTCCCTGGCAAAGGGCGTCCCCTTGGCCGCTTTAGCCACTTCCAGGGCCAGCCTGGCTGCAGTGGTTTTGCCTACACCCGGCGGTCCATAAAGGATAATATGCTGTGGATAGGGAGATGCCAGCCTGGCCAATAAGGCATTAATTGCGCGCGACTGGCCAACAATTTCTTCAAAGGAAGCCGGGCGCAGAAACTCCATGGCGGAGGTGGTCAGTTTTTTTTGCTCCATCTTTTCCAGGAGGGCCAGCTTCTTTAAAGTGTGGGCGTTTTCCGGACCTGCGTTCTCCTTGATAACCTGCATTTTTATTTCTTTGACATACTCCTCGTGGCGCTGCTGCAGCTTTTCGCTGATTTTCTTTTCCAGCTGGTCTTCGACCGTGCGCCGGGCAATATTATCGGCAATCTCTTCTTCTATCTCTTCCAATATGCCCGGGATGGCTTCCTGCTCGGGCGGGGTATTAAAGGTTGGATCCTCGAAAACCAACTTCTGGAGGGCCAGTACTCTTTCCTCCATCCTTTCGGAGCGCATGAACTGCAGGGCATCCAACTTGCCGGCCCGCAGGACCAGCTTGTCGGAGCCGTACAGGTCAGCCAGGAGGCCAAACATAGCCGTAACCTGGCGTTTAATTTGCTCGTTGCCTTTCAGTTTAACAGAGGTTTCGTTTTTGTTCCCTCCGATAAACTTTTCGAGGAATACTTTCATGTTGTGCTCCTTTCAGTGCTACCCTAAAAATAAGAGTCCGGCATAAGAAGCGATAACCCCAAAATGTGGGGGCGATTCATTCGACAAGTGCTGCATTCGCTCCCTACAAGTTCGGCGCCAGCGCGCCGTGTGCGAAAGAAAATCGCACGGCTCAAGTCGCCGCGATAGAGGCATAGGCAAAACCTGAAAGACCCGGTGTTACCCACATTGCTGCGTTTTCCTACTCTGCCGGCGCCGCGTTATGGTTGTGAACTAACTGAACAACCCGGCGTTTACAGTTTACGGGCACAAACAACCGGACCAAACCCAGCAAAAGATGATGGTTAATCAAACCTGCTCCCCAACCACTTTGACCTTAATCTCGGCATGTACATCCGGATGTAGTTTGGCCACCACAGAATACTCTCCAAGCTGCTTGATGGGCTCCTTCAGAATAACCTTCTTTTTGTCAAGCCTGATACGATGTTGTAAGACCATGGCGTCGCAAACATCCTTGTTGTTGACAGAACCGAAGAGCTTGCCGCCCTCACCGGCTTTAGTCTGCACAACTACTGTAATCTTTCCCAGGCGGGCTGCCAGTTCTTCCGCCTCCCGCCTTATCTTTTCCCCTTTTAACGCATTCGCCTGCTGTCGCTCGGCCAGTTCCTTCATCTTTCCCTGGGAAGCCTCGCTGGCCAGGTTGCGCGGCAGCAGATAGTTGCGGGCGTAGCCTTCCGCTACGTTGATTACGTCCCCCCGCTTGCCCTGGCCGGGTACATCTTTTAGCAGTATTACTTTCATATCCATTACCTCCTGGAAAGCTAACCTCAGCCTGTTTGCATGAAAAACACTTGGACGGCCCCTATAAGGGATTATTCCTTCGCTTCCGGCAGCTGACGCATGTTTATCAGAGGGTCAATCACTCCCAACATCAAAAAAACAGAAACACTGAAGGGCAGGTAGACTAAGACCAAGGCCAAAAGCGCCAGTTTGAAAGGCCTGGCCAGTTTGATGCTGCGGAAAAAATACGCGGCGACAGAGGCTCCCAACACCAGGTGAAAATAAAACAAGACGAAAAGGATGTTCTTTCCTATCTTCCCCACCAGCGGTATTGATAAAAAATCACCCGCCAGGGTCATCCCCAATCCTGAAATAAGACCCCAGATGACATACCATGGAACATATACCCTGCTGAAGGCGGGGACCGGCGGCAACTCATACTGCATCCGTCTGAGCACGGTTCTGGCCGCAAAATACGATAAAACTGCGCCGGAAGCCGAAGCTACAATATACTGACCCGGAATGAATAGTTCAAAAAGGCTCGTAACGTTCTGATTTAAGTTTCCCTGCATCTCAGGGGGCAAGTCGCTAAAAACATTCACACTACTGTTCGCTTCCAGCCACTGCTCGACAAACAACCGGCTGTCCTGGTCCAGAGTAAACAGCTTTATGCCTGTAATGACATCTATGAGCAGAGCTGAAAGGAGCGTAAGAACAGCCGCCCCGGCCAGTCCCGCAAAAATACTGATACCGGGGGATACCTGATTTTTAAACAGTAAACCGTACAAAACACCCAGCAAACCTGCCGGTAAAAGCATCAGCAAGGCCGGAGTTTGGCCGGGAACCAAAATAAACAGGCTGGTTCCAACCACCGCCAGGCTTAGGCCGGCGTAGCGGGTGTCAAGCCGTAAAACCAACAGTATCAACGGCAGGGGGAAAACTACTGTGGCTAGAAGACCGAGAAACGGTACATAAAGACCAGCCAGAACAAACAGAATCGCCAGGGATGTAAAAAAAGCCCATTCCGACAGGGCTCTGGTCTTATTGCCGGTCAGCAAAGAATCACCTCTTTTTTTCGGCCAGATAATTTAACAGACCCGAGAGGTCGCCGTACCATTTTTCAACCTCATGCTCCTGGTCGATGCCCTTACGCAGTTTTGCTTCCACTTTCAAGTCGAGTCGGTTAAAATTAATACCCAACCGCCGGCCTAATACATAGCAAGTGATGTGCAAGCTGGCCAGCGCGTCCATGATTAACTCCTCATTGCTTCTAAGCATGGCCTTGAAAAGCGCAGAAACGGAGGTAATCAAATCTGCCTTTAACCAATCGATTATTTTAATATTCTTGGCAATACCGCCCTCCTGACTGCCGGGTAACATGGGTATCCTCCTTCGGTAGACTTGACACTTGACCTTTAACTATTCTTCAGGAGCGATTTCTTTTCCTGCCCCTATCATGGCCGATTTGCCTGTTATTTGTTGCCCCAAATGTATTGGCCTAGAAGCTTTCAATATAATTTCACAAAAGAGGTCATGGTCTACTATTCATCATACCTGCCGCTTTGCAGGCAGCCCCCAGTTCACTACGCTTCTATGCAAGCTTCATAAACATGCTTGCACGCGCTACGGAGAACGCGCCCAGGCGCTCCGTAGCGCTTTCGGCCGGCCCCCCTGTGCCCGCGAAAAGACATGTTTAATTAAAAAAGGAGGCCTTGGCCTCCCCGGTAGCTACTATTCCGCTGTAAACGGCAGGAGCGCTATATTACGAGCCCTCTTAACCGCTGTGGTCAGCATGCGCTGGTGTCCGGCGCAGTTTCCAGAAATGCGGCGGGGTAGAATTTTGCCCCGTTCGGTGATATATTTTTTAAGGCGAGGTATATCTTTATAATCAATTGCTTCCATTTTATCCACACAGAAACTGCAAATCCTTTTTTTACCGCGACGGCCTCTTTCACGTTTCACGATTTATTCGCGCACCTCCTCATACCGGCCCGCTGCGCTGGTACCGGTCATTTATTAAAACGGTATATCATCCTCATTAAAGCTAATTTCGCTCCCCATGCCCTCGTCGGCGTGGTTGGGGTGACTGGCGTTATATGAAGATCCGCCTTCTTTGGCGCGATCCAGAAAACGCACATTCTCGGCAATTACCTCGGCAGCTTTGCGTCGTATACCCTGGCTGTCGTCGTAAGAGCGTATCTGCAATCTACCGTCGACCGCCACCAGCCTCCCCTTGCCAATATAGTTGGCACAGTTTTCGGCCTGTTTCTGCCATACCACGATGTCAATAAAGTCGGCCTCTTTTTCCCGGTCCTTGGCCTGACGCCGGTCCACGGCCAAGGTAAACCTGGCTACCGCAACACCGTTAGGTGTGTAGCGAAGCTCTGGATCTTTGGTAAGCCGGCCTATTAGAATCACCCGGTTTAGCATTTTTCTCACCGCCTTAAGTTAATCTTTTTCCAGCGGTCAGCGCTAAAGGTAGTTATGCTCTACCTGGCGCTACTCGTCCTCCCGGACGATGATATGTCGCAGCACTTCATCCGTAATCTTAAAAACGCGATCAAGCTCTGCAGCCACTTTGGTTTCTGCATTCATTTTGACCAGGATGTAAAAGCCTTCTCTGAAGTCTTTCACCTCGTAAGCCAGCCTGCGCTTGCCCCACTTGTCGAGTTTTGTAATCTCTCCACCGTGGCTTTCAATTAAAGACTGGAATTTATCCACTACCGCCGCGTTTTTTTCCTCGTCCAGATCCGGACGAAGCACAAAGACTACCTCATACTTGCGCAAACCATTCACCTCCTCCCTTTGGACTATCGGCCCTACACCAGGGGTAGAGCAGGGTGGAACGTCAAATGCAAATTTTGACCTATAGATTATAGCACAAGGACTTAAAATTGACAAGGATAATGGGAAATTTGTCCTCTTCCGCTTAGCTAATATTACAAAGGCCTTCGGCGCACAATAATGCTGGTGAATATATTGGGAGGTGCTTTTGTGAGCTCAATTAAGCCTTTTACCTACTCTCATTCCATCCAAGGCGTACAGGTTAAACCGCTTTCGGAAGACGGACGGCATGTAAGCATACTTTACAAGGGTCTCCTGGCAAACCAGGGCGCTGCCAGCGTTTACCTGCACTACGGGTACGGGGAACAGCAGGATTGGCTCGAAACAATCGACCAGCCGATGGAGCAACGCAACGACGGATGGGAAAAGGCTGTACGGCTAGAAAAGGGCAACCAGCTAAACTTTTGTTTCAAAGACAATTCCAACCACTGGGACAACAACAACGGAACGAACTGGGCCTACCGAATTTCCGAGTAGTCCGGCGCGAATAATTCTCCACCCACAATTTCTCGTGTTATAGCTTATCAAATGATGCAACTTATTTTCATGATAGCTACCCACGCCGCTAGCGCGGCGCCACGCATGATGCAGGTGCGAATTTCAATCGCACACGGCGCGCCAGCGCCGAACTTGGGCATCTAAAGTAACTTTTGTGCGAATGAATTCGCACCTGCATTTTCAGGACAGCTGTTCCGGGGGGCTTTGTGTTCCCTGTTGGACCACCGCTTTAACCGCTTTTTCAAATTTAGGCCGCGGCAGCAGCAAAACCCGCCCGCATTTCAGGCATTTAATCCGGAAATCCACGCCAGTGCGAATGACTTCCCACAGGTCGCCGCCACAGGGGTGGGGTTTTCTCGTCCTGACCACATCCCCGACAGTATACTTATGCAAATCGTCGACCTCCTCACAAGCGGATGGTCTTGAAGCTTGTCATTGTAAGACAGCCAGAAAAGCCCGGTAGCCCTGGTAGGCCATGTAGATATCCGCCTTGCTGGCCACCTCAAGGGGAGAATGCATACCCAGCAGGGGCACCCCGCAATCAAGGACATCCATGCCGTGCTCTGCCAGGAAGTGGGCGATAGTCCCGCCCCCGCCCTGGTCTACCTTACCAAGTTCTCCAGTCTGCCAGGTTACTGCGGCGCTGTTAAACAACCTCCTGATCGTGGCCACCACTTCAGCATGAGCGTCGGAGGAAGAAGATTTGCCGCGGCTTCCTGTATATTTGGTTAAGACCACACCACAGCCCAAGCGGGCAGTGTTCATTTTCTCAACTACATCCCCGAAATTGGGATCCAAACCTACATTTACATCGGCTGAAAGGGCAAAGGAGTTAGCAAGTACCCGCCTTACAAGGAGATCGCTGTAAGATGGCGTGCAGCGTGAGACGATTTCCGCAACCGTATGCTCGAAAAAAGCCGAATTCATCCCGGTGTTGCCGAGAGAGCCTATTTCTTCCTTATCGGCCAGCAGCAGCATGGATGTCCGTATAGGGTTGGGTGTATCAATTATAGCCCTCAGAGCAGTGTAAGCGCAAACACGGTCGTCTTGACCGTAAGCGGCGACGAAACTCCGGTCCAAACCGGTGTCCCTGGCAGACCAGGCCGGGACGAGTTCGAGTTCAGCGCTGATCAGATCCTCTTCGTTAATCCCGTATATGCGATGGAGGTATTCGAGGACATATAATTTAAAACGTTCCTTCAGATCAACCCCGCCCAGCGGCATGCCTGCGGCCAGGACATTCAAGCTTTCACCGGGTACGGCGTCAATCATTTTTTTCTCCATCTGGTCCTTGGCCAGGTGAGGCAACAGATCTGTAATAGTGAAAACCGGGTCTCCTGGCGCCTCTCCTATTACCACAGGAACGGCGTTACCGTCGCCCTTGACGACCACCCCGTGCAGGGCCAGGGGGAGCGACAGCCACTGGTACTTTTTAATTCCACCATAATAATGGGTTTTCAAGAGGGCCAAACCTTCTTCTTCAAACAGAGGTTGTGGCTTGAGATCCAGTCGCGGGCTGTCTACATGCGCCCCCACCAGGTTCAGCCCGTACTCCAGTGGTTTGCTGCCAATGACTGCAGCGATGAGAGCCTTTTGGCGGTTGACTGCAAATATTTTGTCCCCTGCCTTTAACCGGACACTCCCACCCAGGGGTAGAAAACCGGCGCCCCGCAGTTGAGCAACAGTTACATCAACCGCTTCTCTTTCTGTTTTACAATCGTTTAAGTATCTCTTATAGTCTTCACAAAAGCCCATGGTCGTAGCTTTTTCCTGATTAGACATCCTGTCCCAGACATTGCGCCTGCTGTAAGCAAGTGTTTGAGCAGAGTACTCCTTATCGACATGCATTGTTTAGGCCTGGTTTCTAAAATCCAAACAAAGGCCTTTGTTTGGATTTCGCTCCTGCCGACTAAACAGGAGGCAGTTGCAAAAGGATTCCACTTCGTAAGCTAATATCCTCGCCGCTTACATTCATTGGATGTAACTGCTGAGAAACCCTTTTCCCTTTCACTTATATTCTCACTCAGTTATATATAGTTTACCTGCTAACCGTTACCATTTTATCACAGAACTTGTGTTCGCATCAATAGATGTTTGATGTTTTTGTTATGGACATTGGCGGCATGTACTTCTATTATACCCCTTAAACGTGATGGAATATATTAGTTTTCTTTGAGTTCCCCCGGTTCTTTACGGAGCACGGTGGCGCCGGTGGGCAGCGATCGTCCGATTGCGCTAAACAGAGGTTCAAAATATGGCAGCAGCATGGAGTCCTCAAAGGCGCCGCTGCGGCGCTGGGTAGCGCCGGGCGTCCCGTGCTGGCTGTCAGGAAAAGAAGTGGCGCTCTGAAAGGGTGTAAGCAGAGCCAACAAGATGACTACAACGGCCAACCCCCGGACGGTTCCGAACAAAAGACCACCGAGATGGTTCGGCGCTCCCAGCAGACTGAATTGAGCCACCTTGGTCAAAACTATCCCAGCCAGGTTAATAGCCCAGGTGGTGGCCAGCAGAAGAGCTAAAAAGCATAGGGCGTCCAGCGCCACGGAGGCAAAGCTTCCGGCCAGGTAATCACCGATATCAGACAGTTGACTTGGAGCCGCGCTCCCTGCGGATATAAGCTTGCCCGGCTGAGCGGCGCCGGGAACAGGGCTCTGGGAAGGCATCCAAATTTTAAACAACTGCATGATCAGAGGCTTAATCTTTTCTTCCACATTCCAGTTTATGATAAGGTAATCCGCAAGGGGACGGTGATAGGTGTAGGCGACAAACAGGCCAACCAGGGTGCCGGCCAGTCCTGCCAAACTTGCCAATAGACCACGGCGCAAACCCTGGAAAGCTGAAAAGGATACAATCACAACGATTAACCAATCCAGCCAGTTCATCTCAAGTCTCCCTGTCTAATCATATTTTCCTATTAATTATATTGAATCTTTTAATAATGTGAAGCATTTTTTCCGGTCTCCGGAAAAATTTAGCAAACGGCGCCGCCAGCAAAGCTAACAGCAACGCCAGCCCGACACAACCAAAGAGAGGGTAGAGTAACCTGACCAGCGCAGCGAAGCTGAACCCGGATAGAGGCAAGGCCAGCAGGCAGGCTCCAACACCAAAGATGCGGTAAGGCTTCAACGCTCCTCCGGCCAACCTGCTGGCAAAGCCGTGGGCCTGGGCGATAGCAGTGGTGAGGATAGCCAACCAGATCAGAAGGCCCAGAGCCAGTTGAAAGCCGTAACCCAGGCGCCCGGCCAGGTAAAGCAGCGGAATTTGGTAAGTGGACGCCTCCGGAAAGTGCCGCAGTCCGGCCAAGGTAACCAGGCAGACCGCGGCTCCCAGCAGCAGGCCACCCAATACCCCCCCGGCCACTCCAATTTTGCGAGGAACCATCCTGCCCAGTGAGGAAAGGACTGCCAGCGGCACCACCATGTTATAGGATACATAGAGCAAGCCCGCCACAGCCCAGTGCCCGGCCACCCCGGCCGCCGCCGGTACAACCGGCTCCAGGTTTACCGGCCCTCCACCCAGGCGCAGAGCAGCGAGCGATATAAGAGAAACCGCCAAAAATTTTAAGGGAACCATGAACACATTCGCCGTCAACACTCCATCCAGCCCCCCCAGGATAACCATTGCGGTCAGGGTGGCCACCACCAGGACCCCGGCTCTGGCAGGCAGGCCAAACTGCTCGCCGAAAACAGCCGCGCTGCCGGATAGCATCACACTAAGTCCAGCGAGAAGCATGCATAGATTTAATATATCTATAACCTTTCCAACCCGCGAACCCAGCAGCAGAGTGAGAATTTCCTTATAGCCGGTTGATTTCAACGAGGTACAGAGAAACATAACATAGCCGCCTAGATACGCAAACAGTGCGGTTGCCAGAGCTACACCTTTCAGCCCGCTTGCTCCGTGCAGGATAAAAAACTGCATTATTTCCTGCCCGGAGGCAAATCCCGCCCCGATTACAGCCCCGATGTAAGCGGTGACAACCTTGGCCAGCAGCCACACCTGTCCCTTCAAGCTGATTAGAGCCCCCTTTGGGCCGCTCCCGGATACCAACGAAAGCCGCCTGATGCAATACTATGCCGGGAAGGACAGGAGCTGACCATAAAAATTATTTAACAGATTGAAGAATATCCCTCCTCCACTTTGGCAATAAATATATTATTGGAGAAAAATTGCTTGTGTCGCGTTGGGGGGAAGGCGCATGACCACTACTGGCAATCCTGGTACTGTGGTTTTATCTGAAAAGACTAAAATAACTATAGAAGATCCGGTGGCCGTCAGCAAAATTGCAAGTGACCTGGTTAAGCGCATGCAGAGATACGGGGTAACCGGAGATACTGCCAAGATGTTGCTGTGTATCGGCACCGACCGGTCTACCGGGGACTGTCTGGGACCACTGGTTGGCTCAAAAATTGATTTAATGCAGCAAGATTTCTTTGCTGTTTACGGCACCCTGGACCAACCGGTACACGCCAGCAACCTCAAAGAGACCCTGGAACACATCAACAACCTCTATCAAAATCCTTTTATTATCGCAGTTGACGCCTGCCTCGGACGGCTCGAAAGCGTTGGCTGCATTCACCTTGGCGACGGCTCTCTACTGCCTGGAGCAGGTGTAAACAAAGACCTCCCCCCGGTGGGACAAATCCATATTACCGGCATTGTCAATGTTGGCGGCTATATGGAATACATGATCCTGCAGAACACCCGGCTCAACCTGGTGATGCGACTGGCTGACACCATTGTGGGCGGACTCATCAAGGCTATCCGCGAGTTTGAGCAGCAATACGCAGGGGAAGTATAAACCTGCGCGTATGTTTATTTAGAGATTTATTCCGTATGTGGGGAATGCTCTAATTGCATGACAAAAGGTTTTCGGCAATCAAACACCCGGGAAGCATACCCCCCGGGTGTTGATATTCTCTTCATTTCTAAAAGAGAGCCCGCGCTGTACAAATCAAGCCAAGAAGCAGAAACATTAAAGCGCCACGCCCTTTGCTAAAGCCTATTTCTTAGCTCGTCTATAATCTGGTCCTCAGTTTTTCCTGCCGCTTCCAACACTATGGACCTTTCTTTAATATCCTGCATCCCCATCATGTTATCGTCCATACCTGTCACGATGGTGGCGTCAATTTTGCCGCCGGTGTCAGGACTGACCACCTTGTAACCCACTCGCTCCAATGCATTTTTAATATTGGACAGCCCGTCTTCTACAGCAATTATCCTTTTCAGCTTGAATCACCTCCCTGTACAACAGTTAGTGTTCTGCTAAAGAGGTGTTTTTTATTCTTCAGCCGGATTTAAAGATCTGAAAATCTTCGCATTATTTCCATGACCTCCTCATCTTCAGTTTGTTCAAAATTCTCATAGAACTGCCCAACAGCGTAGAAATCCTCGGGAACCATCAGGCAGACCGTCCGGTCGACCTCTTTTTCCAACAGTTCCAACGTATCCCGAGGAGCTACCGGAATGGCCAAAACCAGTTCTTTTGGCCCATAACTTCTGGCGGAACGCAGGGCGGCCTGCATGGTGTAGCCGGTTGCGACACCGTCGTCAACCACTATCAACTGGCGACCCCCGCTTTTCCCTATGTTTCGTCCGGCGCCGTAAAGCGTCATACGACGCCGGATCTCTTCCAGTTCATAGGCGACCCTGTCTTCCAGTTCCCCCCGGCTTATTCCCAGCAATTCAATCAGGCGTGGCTCAAAGAGAGTGGTTCCGTCCTGGGTGACAGCGCCTATGGCAACCTCGGGATTATGGGGCGCCCCTATTTTGCGGGGTATAATCAGGTCAATATTGAGATTCAGCATCCTGACAATTTCAGCGGCTATAACCACCCCGCCCCGGGGTACAGCCAGCACTAGCGCGTCCCTTTCAATAAAACCAGCAAGTTTTTCCGCCAGTTGCCTTCCAGCTTCGGCCCTGTTACGAAAAATCATGTCGCACCACCTTTTAAACCTGCTGTTACAACCAGCCTTATGTTCTCAATAATTCCCAAACACATCCACTTGTTATACACGACAGTGGAAGCGCTCTGCATGTTTTCATTGTAGTTGTGCATACCGCCGCGGCGCCACGTATCATGAAAATACCAGCCGATGTAGGTGCCATTTTAATCGCACACGGCGCGTCAGCGCCGAACTTGGGATCTAAAGTAACTTTTGTGCGAATGATTTCGCACCTACTTTTTTTGAAGCGCTCTGTGTATAAAAAAAAAGCACTGCTGTTCCTGCTTAAAGGCCCACTGGTCAGGATTTTTGACTAAACTAGTGCCACAATTGATAAATCATTATACACTATCGTTAACAGGTTACATCATAATATACTCGCTAACAGTTTTACAGCCAAAAAAAAATTTTTAATAAATTACTATCGAAGCGTTAAAATTGTTAATAGTTAATGGGAGGGATCTGTATTGAAAGCCATTTATATAGATTGCTCGGCCGGACTCAGCGGCAGCGCGCTCCTGGGAGCGCTGGTTGAACTGGGAGCAAAGCCGGAGTTGCTGGTGGAAAAAATTAAAAGCATTGTGACTATTCCTTTTCAACTGACCTTTCGTAAGAGAAACATAAACGGCGCTACTGCCACGGCCACTGTCCTGAAGGTGGAAGCCGGGCAAGAACCCGTACCGGTTGCTGGCATGCTCAAAAGAATTAGCAACAAGGTTTTTATTGGCGGTGAACTGGAAGACAGGTTACATTCTTTATTCGACAAATTTATTCTGGCTCAGTCCAAAGTTTTCAATTTACCTGTCGCGGAGGTCGTCATGCCGGAAGCGGAAATACTGAGAATGATAATTATAGCCACCGGTTTTTTCACGGCCTTAGAGCAGTTAGGGATTGAGAGAATAAATGCGTCTCCCTTGCCGGTTGGCTCTCAACTTTCCACCCATAACTTGGCGCCCCTCCTCATGGAACTGGCCAGGGGAGCGGCAGTCAAGCAATACGGAGGGACGGACGTCCCCATAACTCCACTGGGGGTGGCGCTGCTGACCTGCCGGGCGGATGAATTCGGACTGTTACCGGAAATGACGCTGTCTGAAACCGGTTATGGCGCCTCAGGTGAAGACCGGCAGGACAACCCCCGGGTGCGGATCCTGTACGGTACGGGAAGAGATGGTGAAACCCCGCTCGGCCAATCGGAAACGATTACGGTAGTTGAAACAGCAATTGACGATATGAACCCCGAGTTTTTCCCATTCCTGGTCGATCGTCTCCTTGCCGGCGGCGCCGTGGATGCTTTTTTGATCCCCATTTACATGAAAAAGAGCCGTCCGGCCCACCTGCTAACAGCCTTGTGCAACCGGTCAAGGCTTGAGGATGTTCTTAGTATTATATTTAATGAAACAACAACGCTTGGCGTCCGCGTGCGGGACGATGAGAGGAGAATCCTGCACAGGTACTTCTTTATGACAAGTACCCTATACGGAGAGGTTGCTGTAAAAGCAGGATGCCTCGCTGAAGGAGGCGCGCCGGTACAATACGCTCCTGAATTTGAAGACTGCAAAAAATTAGCCCTGCAGCATGCAGTTCCCATTAAAAAAGTATACGCCGCCGCCCAGCGGGCAGCCCACGAATATATAAATAAAAGCAAACAAAATTCTAGATAGCATATGGATTGCACGTTGCATTCTAAAATCATTCTGTTGAACATTAATTGTTGCGTCGTAAGGCGTAAGGCGTAAAACTTGTGGAGCGGGTATCATATAAATCTTCATGGTTTTTTTATTGTCCCGATAGTAATACTGGATTAGCCTACGCCCTACGACTTGCAACCTACGACCTAACTATGGGACGTGGGTCGTGGGACGTGAGACGTGGGAATATGCTGTATTCCTTTGGGGTCAGAAATAATACCCTTTGGGTCTATATCGGCGCTAGTATCAACACTGTTTCAAGTATTAAATCTCACGTCTCACGTCCAATCACGCTGGTATAATTCTGGGTATTAGTATGGCCAGGGGAATTGCGTAAAATATCGCCGGCAGCAGGTTGCCGACTTTGATCTCGGTTATGTTTAGCATATTAAAAGCTATGCCCAGAATTAAAAGCCCTCCCGTGGCAGTCATCTCCGAAATCACAGCCGGTCCCAGGTAGTCCTTCACAGTCCAGGCCAGAAGGGTAATGGAACCCTGATACAGAAGCACAGGTATAGCTGAAAAGGCCACCCCCAGCCCCATGGTCGAGGCAAAAACAACCGATGAAACGCCGTCTAAAGCCGACTTAATGAAGAGGATGCGGGGATTGTGATTTAGACCGTCTTCGATCGAGCCCATAATAGCCATGGCCCCCACACAAAAAATCAGGCTGGCGGTGACAAAGGCCCGGCCGACGTCGCCTGTAGATCCGCCAACCTTCGCTTCCAACCATTTGCCCAAGCGGGCCAAACCGCCTTCGATATTCAAAAATTCGCCGGTCACGGCCCCCAGCACCAGGCTCAGGACAACCACCAGGACCTGTTTGGTCTGCAGCGACATACTGACACCAACAAGGAGTACGGCCAACCCTAGGCCCTGCATAATGGTACGCCCGTATCGCTCCGGGATCCCCTTTTTAAACAAAAGACCCAGGACAGAGCCCAGGATAATGGAAACTGCATTGACAATTGTACCCACTGTATAACCAGCCCCTCAAAATGTTTCACGTGAAACATTCACGTCTTTTTCCGCCCGGTGATGAGTTCCACAAGCCTGTTCAGTTCGACCGGATCTCCATAAGTAATTTCGAGCTTACCCCTGCCGTTTCGGGTTGCTCGAACTTTGACCGGAGTCTTTAAAAATTTTTGCAATTCTTCCTCGGCTGACGCCAACAGCATTGCTTTATACCGCTTCTTTTTTTCGCCGGCAGCTTTCTCTGCCATAAGCGCCTTCGCTAAATTCTCAGTCTGGCGGACGTTAAGCTGCTGCCTGACAATTTTTCCGGCTGCGGCAGCCTGCTTTTTGGCATCTTCTATGGCTAACAAAGCTCTGGCATGCCCGGCGCTAAGCTGCCCTGCGGCAAGCATTTCCTTAACCTCGTCGGGCAGTCCCAACAGCCTGACCATGTTGGCAACGAAAGGCCTGCTTTTACCAACCCTTCCCGAGACCTCCTCCTGGGTCAACTGAAAATCCTCCATCAGTTGGTGATAGGCCAGAGCTTCTTCTAATGGGTTCAGATCCTCTCTTTGTATATTTTCAATTAAAGATACTGCAGTAGCCTCCAGGTCGCGGTAATCCTTGACCACAGCCGGAATCGTCTTGTATCCCAGACTTTTGCAGGCTCGCCAACGCCTTTCGCCGGCAATTAATTCGTAGCCGCCACCTGCTTCGGGTCGCACCACCACCGGCTGGATAACACCCAGTTCTCTGATCGATTCCGCCAGTTCAGCCAATTTTTCCGGATCAAACAACTGCCTGGGCTGCCGGGACGCCGTCCTGATCTTGTCAATATCAATTTCTTTGAGCTGTTCTGTGGCGCCGGCGGCTGCCTGATCGGCGCTGGGAAACAGAGCCTGCAAGCCCTTACCCAAACCCCTGCGCTTACTCAATCCCCATCACTTCCTTTGCCAGCTCCTGGTAGGCCTCCGAGCCCCGCGAACGCCGGTCGTAAACCATTACGGGCTTGCCGTGACTGGGCGCTTCACTGAGCCTTACATTTCTCGGGACGATGGACCTGTATACCTTTTCCCGGAAGTGTTTTTTTATTTCGTCAACCACCTGAATGGCAAGATTGGTCCTGCCGTCAAACATGGTTAACAGCACTCCCTCCAAGACCAGGTCGGGGTTAAGCTGCTGCTGCACCATTTGGATGGTGTTCATCAACTGGCCCAGTCCTTCCAGAGCATAATATTCACATTGGATCGGAATGAGTACGGAATCGGCGGCGGTCAGCGCGTTTAAAGTCAGCATTCCCAGAGAGGGAGGACAGTCAATAAATATATAATCGTAATCCTCTTTTATTTCCCCAAGCGCTTTCTTTAATATTTTTTCCCTATCCGCCACGCCGACCAATTCAACTTCGGCGCCGGCCAGTTCAATAGTGGCGGGGATCAGGTACAGTTTTTTGACGGCGCAGGGCACAATCACCTCACGGGCGGGCACACCGTTGATCAGGACATCATAAATGCAAAGCTCTATTTCTTGTTTGTCCACCCCAACTCCAGTGCTGGCGTTGCCCTGCGGGTCTATATCGACCAGCAGCACCTTTTGTCCCATCAGTGACAGCCACGCGCTCAGGTTTACAGCCGTAGTGGTCTTGGCAACCCCGCCTTTTTGGTTGGCGATAGCTATTAACTTGCCTATGGTACCCACCCCCCGCATGGAAAGCCGGTTATTATCCGGCGGTTCCGGTCGTAATTATTCAACATCCGCCGTACCAGTTCCTGCTACCCCAGCCAAAATGAATTTTCCGGGCTTTTTTAGCGCCCGGAAAATGTTTGTTAAGAATTTTTTTACTTATCAAGTGACCTGTCGTCGCCAAAAAATAACGTTTTGGGTTTGCTTCAGAGAGCTGGTTGTTAATTTATTCGCACAATGTTACCTTAACGCCATACAGGTTCGGCGCTTACGCGCCGGGTGCGATTAAAATCGCACCCACATCGCTGTTTTTTATCTTCAACAGTCGTGCACATTAGCGACATGTTGTCTAAGCAATGAGTTATCAAATTTTGTTTACCAGCAACTTTTTAACGCCCTATGCCTTACGCCCTACGGCATATTTAACCTTACTAATTCTTTAGAATAAAAAAGTTATTTTGTACAACCAATGTAACCTGCTTAAGCCACAAGCTACAGCGGTTTTTTTTGCGGCATGCCGGCGCGGCGGGGGTACTTGGCGGGTGAAGAGCTAATTTTTCTTACCATGACCAGGTTCCTTTCGTCTCCCAACAGCGGCAGCCTCAATTTAATCACATTCTCCAGCGCTCCTTCCAGGATTGACAGTGCGTTTTTTGCGGCTTTTGTCTCATCCTCCACTTTGGGACCCTTCATTGCTACAAATAAACCGCCCACTTTTACGGCCGGCAGACAGTACTCGGCCAGTACGGGCAGGCAGGCGACAGCCCTGGCTACAACCAGATCATACTGTTCCCTGTGCTCCCCGTCCCTGCAAAAATCTTCAGCGCGGGCATGTATAACCCTGGTTTCACTAAGACCCAGAGCCTCAACCACGTCTTTTAAAAATTTAACTCTCTTTTCCAGCGATTCTACCAGAGTCAGAATAATACCCGGACGGTATATCTTCAGGGGAATACCGGGAAAACCTGCGCCCGTCCCAATGTCCACAATCCTTAGGCCGTTATTAAGACGAACTGTGGCCTGACAGGTCAATGAATCGAGAAAGTGCTTAATGGCAACCTCCCGTTCATCAGTGATGGCGGTGAGGTTGAAACTTTTATTAACCTCAACCAGCAACGCGTAGAATTTTTCAAATTGTTCGAGCTGTCCGCCTGTAAGCTCCAGATCCAAATCGCCTGCTGCGGCGTTCAGCACAGCCGTTATTTCTCCCACATTTACCACCTTACTTGAGACGCCGTATCTGCTCCAGGTAAATCATCAGCACGGATACGTCAGCCGGAGTTACAGCGGCGATCCGGCCGGCCTGTCCGATCGACGCGGGCCTGATCGTCTCAAGTTTTTCTCTGGCTTCCAAAGACAGTCCGCGGACCATCTGATAATCCAGGTCACCGGGAATTTTTTTATCCTCCAGCCGCCGGAACCGCTCAACCTGAGCCTGCTGTTTTTTTATATAACCATCGTACTTTACCTGAATTTCCACCTGCTCCCGTACATCTTCAGGCAGTCCGGGATTTTCCAAAGGCAGAAGAAGAAGCTGCTCGTAGGTGATTTCCGGCCGCCGGATCAGGCCTGCCAGCGATGCTCCCTGCTGGGGAAGGGGAGCGCTCCCAAGCTGTTCCAGAATCCCTTTCACCTCTTCCGTAACCGGCACGATAGTTTTTTCCAACCTGTTTTTCTCTATTTCTATTAGTTTTTGCTTGCTCTCGAAACTCCGGTACCTTTCCGGTGAGACCAACCCTACCTGGTAACCTTTTTCCGTCAACCTGAGGTCGGCGTTGTCCTGCCGCAAGAGTAGCCTGTATTCGGCTCTGGAAGTAAGCATCCGGTAGGGTTCATCAATATCCTTGGTCACCAGGTCATCGATCATGACCCCGGTATAAGCTTCTGAACGTGTTAGAATGAACGGTTCCCGTCCTTTAACGTAAAGGGCTGCGTTGATTCCCGCCACAATGCCCTGCGCCGCCGCCTCCTCGTAGCCGGAGGTGCCGTTGATTTGTCCCGCCGTGAAGAGACCTGGTATGGTTTTGGTTTCCAGGGTCAGCTTCAGTTGGGTGGGCGCCACGTAATCATATTCTATCGCATAGCCCGGCCGCATTACCTCAACTCTTTCCAAACCAGGGAGGGTACGCAGCATGGCCAACTGGACGTCCTCCGGCAGGCTGGTGGACATGCCCTGTACGTACATCTCAGCCGTATTCTTACCTTCCGGCTCAATGAATACCTGGTGGGCCGGCTTGTCCGCAAAACGCACTACTTTCGTCTCGATAGAAGGGCAGTAACGCGGACCCTGACTTTGAATGGCCCCCGTATAGAGCGGTGCGCGGTACAGGTTGTCGCGGATAATCCGGTGGGTTTCTTCATTGGTATAGGTGAGCCAGCATGGTATCTGCTCCCTCCCGGTGACATCCGAAATAAAAGAAAAGTTATGCAGCTTATCGTCACCAGGTTGGACAGTCATGCGGCTAAAATCTATTGAGTGCCGGTTGACCCTGGCCGGAGTGCCGGTTTTGAAACGACCCAATTTCAGACCAAGATCAGTCAAGCTATCTGATAAACCTACCGACGGAAACTGTCCATTCGGTCCGCCCGGATAGGACAGGTCCCCGATCACGATCCGGCCTTTAAGGTAGGTGCCGGTGGTAATCACCACTGCCGTCGCTGTAAACCGCGCCCCGGTGCTGGTCACCACACCGCTAATTTTTCCCTTTTCGATAACAAGTCTTTCCACCATAGCCTGTTTTAAATCAAGGCACGCCTGGCTTTCCAGGGTTTCTTTCATCCTTCCCTGATACAGACTTTTGTCCGCCTGCGCTCTAAGAGCGTGGACAGCGGGGCCTTTGCCGGTATTTAATAGCCTCATCTGGATCGAGGTGTAATCGGTGTTCAGACCCATTTGGCCACCCAGGGCATCCACTTCCCGCACCAGGTGGCCTTTGGCCGGTCCACCCACAGCCGGGTTGCACGGCATCAGCGCCACATAGTCCAGGTTAAGTGTCAGCACCAGGGTGCGACAGTTCATTCTCGCGGCAGCCAAACCGGCCTCACACCCTGCGTGGCCGGCTCCTACCACAATTACATCGTACCTGCCCGCGTTGTACTCCATTTCCTCACCTCACTTACCAATGCAAAAGTCTGCAAATATTCGATCCAGCAAATCTTCCGTTGAAGTTGACCCGGTTATTTCCCCTAAATTCTCCCAGGCAGATCTCAAATCAATTGACACCATGTCAAGCGGCAGTTTTCCGTGTATACCGTTAATAGCCTCTGCCAGATGCGAGGCTGCTTTTTCCAGAGCTTGCTTGTGCCTCAAACTTGCCACCAGTACCGTGTCAGAAGAGGGCGCCCGGCCGCCCAAAACCATGTCAACGATCGTATCTTCCAGCTCTGAAAGACCGGTCCCCTGTTCAGCTGAAATCCAAAGCACCGGACTTCCCGGAGCAAGGCTCTCAACTTCACCCTGCTCAATTTTTATTTCTGCAACATCAACCTTGTTTAACAGGATAATTGATTTTTTTTCTCCGATGCTCTCAATAATCGACCTGTCTCCGCCCGCCAAGCCCCTGGCGGCATCCAGCACCAGCAGGATCAGGTCGGCCCGGCCTATACTATCCCTGGTCCTTGCCACCCCAATTTTTTCAACTTCATCTTCCGTTTCCCGCAGCCCGGCGGTATCAATTATTTTTAATGGAATCCCCCGGATATTTAGTATCTCTTCAATAATATCCCTGGTTGTACCGGGAATTTCCGTGACAATGGCCCGGTCCTCCCGCAGCATGGCGTTTAAGAGGGAAGACTTCCCTACGTTAGGCCTGCCAATAATAACCGTGCTGATACCTTCCCGGTAGATCTTGCCGGTTTCAGCTCCTTTTATCAATTGCTCAATTTCTGACAGGAGATCCTTACTAATTACCATGATTTCAGCGGCAGCCGATTCTTCCAGTCCCTCTTCCGGAAAGTCAACAACAGCCTCCAGCTGCGCCAACAAACCCAGCAGCTTGTGCTGCAGAGAAAAAATGTGCCTGGAAAGTTCCCCTCTTAGCTGGGACACAGCCAGCTTTAAGCCTGCGTCAGTCCTGGCGCGGATGATATCAATGACCGATTCGGCTTGAGCCAAATCCAGCCTGCCGTTTAAAAAAGCCCTCTTGCTGAATTCACCCGGCTCGGCCAGGCGTGCTCCGCAACCCAATACCAACTCCAGAACCCGGCGCAATGGTACTATTCCGCCATGACAGTTAATTTCTACGATGTCTTCCCGTGTATAGGTATACGGCGCCTGCATATAGCTCAGTAAAGCCTCATCAACGACCACGCCTTCACGGTCAACAATATGTCCGTAAAAAAGGTGGTGGCTTCCGGCAGCAGTCCAATTTTTATTTTTGGCCCGGAAAATAAGTTTGGCTATCTCTACTGCTTCTGGGCCGCTTACCCGTACAATACCGATCCCGCCCTCACCAAGTGGCGTAGCAATAGCTGCAATGGTATCCTCGTACATCGATTGCACCTTCCCGGCACACTATTTATAAACCCAGCGGGCTAAGGCCTGCTGGGTTTTAAGGTGTTATTTTTTTGGGGCTATAATAATTTTGCGTAAGGGTTCTTCTCCCTCGCTGAAGGTGTAAATATCATCCCTTCCCTGCAAGACGGTATGGATGATACGTCTTTCTTGTGAACTCATCGGTTCCAGCACTACGTTTCTGCCCCGTTGCTTGGCTTTGTCCGCAAGCTTCAATGCTAGTTTCTGGAGCGTCTCTTCCCGCCTTCTGCGATATCCCTCAATATCTATAATGATTTTTTTTCTGACTTCCTGGTTCTTATTAACCGAGAGATTTACCAGATACTGAAGGGAATCCAGTGTCTCACCCCGCCTGCCGATGAGGATGCCGAGGTCGTCCCCTTCCAGGTTAATTTGAATTTCATGGTCCTTTTCATTTGCCTTTATGCCCACCTGAATCTGCATGGCTCTAAATATATTTTTTAGAAGGTTGGTGGCCTTTTGGGACGGTCCGTTTTTTAAACTAACCATAACCCTGGCCATTTTAGCCCCGAAAATACCAAAGATACCTTTAGACGGCTCGTCGAGAACGGTTACTTCCACTTCTTCCCTGGAAGCGCCTAAATCTATTAAGGCTTGGCTTACGGCATCATCCACCGTCTTACCAGTTTTTTCGACTGCCTTCAACTGTTCTCGGCCTCCTTTTTTACTACCAGCATCTGCTTATTGATAAAAAACTGTTGGATAATGCCGACTATGTTAAATACTACCCAATAAAGCGCGAGCCCGGCCGGAACGGTGCCGGAAATCCAGGCAATAAAGACAGGCATGGTATAGAGCATCATACGCTGGGTAGGATCGTTTGTTGTAGTTGTCATTTTGGACTGGAAGAAGGTAGTAACACCTGCCAGAACCGGTAGAATAAAATAAGGGTCTCTGGCGCTCAAATTTTGCACCCAGATGAAACTGGCATGAGCTTCGTTGAGATATGGAAAATTAAATAGAGACCTGTACAGCGCAAACAAAATAGGCATCTGAACCAGAAGCGGCAAACAACCGGCAGCTGGGTTGACATTGTTCTGCTTATACAATTCCATGATCATCTGCTGCATTTTTTGTTGGTCTTTATTTTTCCACTTTTCCTGTATTTCCTTGACCTTTGGCTGCAACTGCTGCATGGCCAGCATAGATTTCATCTGTTTGTTGGTAAGCGGATAGAGAGCCATTTTGATAATAACGGTAAGCAAAATGATAGCTATCCCGTAATTCGGCACCCCAACGCTGCCCGTCAGCTGGTACAACCAGTTTAATAACCAGGTCATCCCATCTACAATGGCATTAAAAATCTCCAAATAAAATCTGCCTCCTTATAAGCCCTGCGGTTCCCAATTGATTTTAAACCGGATCATATCCTCCAGGGTGCCATGGATGACACTTTAAAATTCTTTTTAAGGCCATCCATGAACCTTTAAACGGTCCGTATCTCTCTACGGCCTGCAGGGCATAATGGGAGCACGTGGGATAAAACCGGCAGGAAGGCGGCTTTAAAGGTGAAATAACCGCCTGGTAAAACCTGATTAATAATAATACTACTACTCGCAAAGGGTTCAACCCCTGTTTATCTTGATTTTTTTTAAAAGCTTCAATAAACCTTCCTCGATTTGGTAAAAATTAAGCCCAACTATTTCGCGGCGGGCCAGCAAAATAAAGTCGTATCCATTAGGAAACTTTTCCTTATTTAAACGGCATACCTCTCCAAACAGGCGTCTGACCCTATTCCTTGTAACCGCGTTACCAACTTTCTTGCTGACAGTAAAACCAAATCGACAATCTTCTCTATTATTAGACAAAAAATACAACACCATATTGCGGTCTGCAACCGACTTGCGGCTGTTATATATTTTTCTAAAATCACCGTTTTTTTTAATTTTGGTAAGACTGCTCATTTCTTCCCCAAGATCATTTTCCTGCCTGCAAAAAATAGCTTATCCAATACTCCTATCACGTTATACAGTTAGAGAGGCCGCTGTGATGAAGCGGCCTCACGCGGTTAACCTCTTTCTACCTTTAATTCTCCTTCTTTTAATTACATTACGACCCGCACGACTGGCCATCCGGCTTAAAAACCCGTGGACTTTTTTATGTTTGCGGCATTTAGGCTGATAGGTACGCTTCAAAAAACACCCCTCCTTCGAAAAACCTTATTATACAGGATGCAGACCTCTTTTAAAACAGGTAATACACAAGAAATCAAATTTTGTAGATATAGAATATATTAATTCTATATATTGAATAAATTTGATATAATTATTCTACCTGTAAAAAAGCAATACATAGAAAAGTAATTCTTATACATTTAAGGAAATTAAAGTCCGTCCTATTGACACACACTACCAATTATATAATAACCAATTTTCAACGTCAAGGAGCATCCCCGCCCCGCCCTATTACCTCTCTACTGGAAAAAGCCTGTTGATAACTCTAAAAAAATTTGATATGATTTTAACATTGAAAATGTCCACACACAGGTTTTGCACACCCTGTGTACAATATTGTGGATTAATTTGTTGATTTCTCTTAACGACCTTTAAAACACTTCTCGACCAGGAGAGGAATTTAAAGGTTTAATTTTCATAGTACGTTGAAACAACACCATTCGGGAGGGTATGTTAGGTTGACCAGAAATGAATTACTTGAGGTATGGGAACAAACCCTCCATATTTTAGAAAAGAAATTAAACAAGCACTCTTTTGATACCTGGCTCAGATCAATCAAACCAATTGGTTGCTATAATAACAGGCTGATTATCGAGGCTCCCAGTCATTTTTCAAAAAGTTGGCTGAGTGACCGCTATGCCCCAATGATAAAAAACGTTTTTCAAGGACTTATAAAACAAGAAATAGAGGTCCAGTTCGTCTTATCAGGTGAAGTAGAAGATACACAAAGCCCAAATAAAAAAGTAAACAAAGATAATTACGAAGAATTGAACATGACCCACTTGAACCCCAAGTATACCTTCGATTCCTTTGTCGTGGGAAACAGCAACCGCTTTGCCCACGCCGCCTGTCTGGCTGTGGCGGAATTACCGGCCAAGGCCTACAATCCTTTATTTATTTACGGTGGTGTCGGTCTCGGCAAAACTCACCTAATGCACGCAATCGGTCAGTATACCCTGGAACACAGCAATAAGAAAAAGGTTTCTTACGCCTCTTCCGAACAATTCACCAACGAACTGATTAATTCAATACGCTTTGATAAAACGGTAGAATTCAGAAATAAATACCGCAGTATGGATATTCTTTTGGTTGACGATATTCAGTTTCTGGCCGGTAAGGAAAGTACCCAGGAGGAATTTTTCCACACTTTCAACACTCTCTACGAAGCCAATAAGCAGATCATTATATCCAGCGACCGGCCACCAAAAGATATCCCCACTCTGGAAGACAGGTTGCGTTCCCGTTTTGAGTGGGGGCTGATTACGGATATACAACCTCCCGATATAGAAACTCGCATTGCTATCTTAAGAAAAAAGGCGCAACAGGAAAACCTTTCAATACCTGATGAGTGCATCTATTTTATCGCCGACAATATTCAATCCAATATCCGGGAGCTGGAAGGAGCTCTGATCCGGGTCATCGCTTACGCCACTCTTAACCATGAAGAGATTAATGCTGACTTAACCTCGGAAGTCCTTAAAGACATGCTTCCTACCAGAAAACCCAAACAGATAACCATTGATCTGATCCAGGAAGTAGTGGCCTCCTATTACAATATCCGCATTGATGAATTCAAGGCCAAGAAAAGGACCAGGCTTGTAGCCTTCCCCCGCCAGATAGCCATGTACCTGGTACGGGAGTTGACAGATTTATCTCTGCCCAAAATAGGAGAAGCTTTTGGTGGCCGGGACCATACCACCGTCATCCACGCCTGTGAAAAAATCAACACCGAACTAAATCAAAACGTTGATTTACAGGATAAAATAAAACATTTGATTGAGCTTATTAAAAAGAACTAACAGGCTGCTCTTATAACTTGTTGCTACAGTTGTGGATTTTTTTAAGCGGTCCATTTATGGCGCAAAATTATTTTGTCTTTGTCCTTAACTAATCAACACGTACATTTTCTAGCTTAACCAATCTCTAAAGCTACTTATACACATAATCACACCTAACTACTACTATTACTAAAAGATCTCTAATAATAAATAATATAATAATAAAAAAAACTGGAGAAAAACCATGAGAGTTGTTGCCGCTAAAGAACAGCTTCTAAACGCTGTTCAGATCGTGCAAAGGGCCGTATCAGTCAGAAACCCTCTACCTATACTGTCAGGGATTAGATTTGAGGCTGTTGATAATAAGATTTTTCTCACCGCAACAGACCTCGACATGGGTATACGTTGCTCCTTTGCAGCAGAAGTAATAGAACCTGGAGCCGCCGTACTTCCCGCCAGGTATATAAGCGAATTGGTGCGGCGGTTGCCCGACGTACCAGTTTTGCTAAGAGCCGAGGCAGTCACCGGCAGCGTTACCATTCAGTACGGTCAATCAGAGACAAGTATCAACGGCTATCCAGCCGAAGAATTTCCTGATTTTCCAATACCCTCTGGTGATTTGACCTTCGATTTACCGGTGGAAGTATTAAGAGGGTTGGTCAGGCAGGTCGTTTTTGCAGCTGCCAATAATGAGAACCGTCCAGTTTTTAACGGGGTCCTGTTTGAATTACATGACGGCTACCTTCAAGTGATAGCAACAGATACTTACCGCCTCGCCTGGCGCAGGCTTCCTCTGGAGAATTGCGAAAAAATTGATATAAATATTATCATTCCAGGCAAAACTTTAACTGAGTTGGTAAAAGTCATAGAGCCGGAGAAAGTGGTTAATATAACAGTTACGGAAAACCAGATTCTTTTTAAGGCTGATGACACCTGTCTTATTTCCCGTCTCATTGACGGACAGTTTCCAAATTACAAGCAGGTAATCCCGCAGGAGCATCTTACCAGGATACGGCTTAAAACCAAGGAATTGGCCGAAGCTACGGAAAGGGCTTCCCTCCTGACCAAGGATGGCTCTCCTATCGTAAAAATGAGCCTTGAACAAAACACACTGATAATTTCTGTTAATACAGAAGCCGGCAGAGTGCATGAGGAAATCCCGGTTTTCCAGGAAGGAGAACCGTTTCAGGTAGCATTTAACGCCCGCTATCTTGGCGATGTTTTGAAAGCCATGGGCTCGGAAGAAATAATCATGGAATTGACCGGTCCTCTCAGTCCGGGAGTACTTAGACCGGTTGATGATCAAGAATATCTTTCACTACTGCTTCCGGTTCGCTTACGAGGGGTATAGTGGAGGGGCCCTTGTTTATTTGTTTTTTCTCCGGGGGTGGTTTATCAGCGTGTTCTAGCCTGTTTTTCGTTAGGAGTTGTTAGGTCATTGTTTTTAAAGCAGCTCGAGTTGAACAATTTTAGAAATTATCATAAACAGGTTCTTGAACCAGGGCTTTTTCTAAACATCCTGACAGGTCAAAATGCTCAGGGTAAGACCAATATACTGGAATCTATTTACATGGCATGTATTGGAAATTCTTTTCGTACAGCCAAGGAAAAAGAAATTATTAACTGGGAAAGCGACTTCTCTTATATTCACTCCCTGCTGCAAACAGAGCAACATTCGCTTCAGGTTAATATTTTTCTTAAACAAGGGTTTAAAAAAATTGAAGTAAACGGGTCGTTAAAACGCGGCAGCCCTTTGGGTTGGCCGGGTGTGGTACTTTTTACAGCGGATGATCTGGCTTTGGTCAAAGGGTCGCCTTTTGAGAGGCGGCGTTTTTTAGATTTAGAGGTAGGTCCTTTTCACCCGCAATACGCTCATAACCTGGCGAGGTATCAACGTGTGCTTGTACAACGCAACAATCTTTTAAGGGAAGTCAGGCAGAAGAGAGAAGAAAAAAGTTCCTTACAGGTTTGGGATGAACAGCTGTGCCGTTATGGAGCCAAAATTTTATCTATCAGACTGGAGCTCCTTAAAAAGTTTAGTCCGCTGCTGCGGTCGCTGTACCGTGAATTAGCCGCAGGAGTCGAAAATTTTGATATTCGTTACAAGTCAACGGTAAAGTTGGAGGGGCTAAATTCCGAGGAAGAAATTTATAATAAATTGCAGCAACAAATGTACCTCCTTCAGGCCGAGGAGATTGACAGAGCGCAATCTCTGTTGGGTCCGCACCGGGATGACCTTATTTTTTTTATAAATGGACGGGACGCCAGAATTTATGGATCCCAGGGACAGCAGCGGACTATTGTGCTAACTCTTAAAATTGCCCAGATTGACCTGTGGAAAGAAGAACTGGATGAGTATCCGATTCTGCTTTTAGACGATGTCATTTTTGAGTTGGATCATGACCGGCGGCAGGCTATTTTTGAGAGAATCGGAAGTTTGGTACAGACCTTTCTTACTACCACCAAAACTGAGGATATAGGTTTTTCAAAAGAATTGAACCATAAGACATTTACAGTAAGCCACGGCAGCATCATATAATTTTTGCTTTTACGAGGAGGAATAAAAATGTTTTTACATCTGGGAGGAGACGTGGTTGTCCCCAAGAAAGATATTATCGCAATTCTTGATTACAGAACAAAGCTTTCTCCTGCAACCAGGGAGTTTCTGGAGATTTCCAAAGATGAAGGTTTTATAAAAAAGATATCGCAAAACGACAAAGATAAAGCATATATCGTGACAAACAAGGAAATTTATATATCTCCTATTTCCTGCGTTACTTTACGTAAAAGATCCGACGCTTTTCTGGGTGAGTAGAGCACCCCGGGGATAACGTCCTTGGTTGCCTTACAAATGCGGGTGCGAATTTATTCGCAGGATAAGGCCTGGCAGAAAAACCTTGAACTGCTTCGCAACGCAAGTATGATTGAATTCGCACCCGTATTGCTGTTCTTATCTTCTGCCGGCGCCGCGTTATCTATATCTAATTGTTATTTTCTAAATATTACCGTGCTTTATTGTCACGGTTTTGTATTTCCGGATAAACTTGAGGAATTTCCAAATTTATGATAATATAACGATTTAGAGTATTGGAGTTAGGAGTTGACTGGCTATGTCTGACGATAGTAATAATGTCCGCTACGGCGCTGAGGACATTCAGGTTCTGGAAGGCCTTGAGGCCGTCAGGCGGCGGCCGGGCATGTATATAGGCAGCACCTCTGCCCGTGGCCTGCACCACTTGGTTTATGAAGTGGTGGACAACAGTATTGATGAGGCCATGGCTGGTTTTTGCGATAAGATTGAGATCATTATCAACGAAGATGATTCAATAGCGGTCATCGACAACGGAAGGGGTATCCCTGTCGATATTCACCCTAAAACAGGTATTCCCGCGGTACAGGTAGCCCTGACCATGCTGCACGCGGGCGGCAAATTCGGCGGTGGCGGCTATAAAGTATCAGGCGGGCTGCACGGTGTTGGTGTCTCCGTGGTTAACGCCCTTTCTGTTTGGCTGGAGGTTGAAGTCAGAAGGGACGGTAACATCTATCACCAAAAGTATCAGCGGGGCGAATCGGTCACTGAGTTAAAAATTATCGGCAAGAGCAAAAGCAACGGTACCAAAGTGACTTTTAAGCCCGACCCGGAGATTTTTGAAGAGCTGGTTTTTAACCATGATACCCTTGCTCAGCGCCTGAGGGAGCTTTCTTATCTGAACATGGGCATCAAAATTATACTGCGTGATTTACGCAAGGGGACAGAGGTTGTTTTTCACCACGATGGCGGTATACGCGACTTTGTCACACATCTCAATAAAAATAAAACTCCTCTGCACAGCAAACCAATTTATATGCAAAAGCAGAAAGACGAAGTTATGGTTGAGGTATGCATGCAGTATACCGACGCCTATGTAGAGAACATCCTCTCTTATGCCAATAATATTCATACTATTGACGGCGGGACCCATGAGGCCGGGTTTAAAGCTTCTCTTACCAGGGTTATCAACGACTATGGTCGTAAATATAACTTGCTTAAAAATGGGAACAGCAACCTGTCCGGAGAAGATATCCGTGAAGGTTTAACCGCGGTAATCAGCGTTAAAGTAACGGATCCTCAATTTGAAGGACAGACCAAGACCAAACTGGGTAACAGCGAGGTTAGAGGTATTGTCGACAATGTGGTTGGAGAAAGTCTTTCTACCTTCCTGGAAGAAAACCCGGCGATTGGCAAACGTATTATGGAAAAATCTCTTACGTCCGCGCGGGCTCGCGAGGCTGCACGCAAGGCCAGGGAATTAACCAGACGTAAAAGCGCGCTGGAAAGCTCAACCTTGCCGGGTAAGTTAGCGGACTGCTCCGATCGCGACCCGTCGGTAACAGAACTTTACCTGGTAGAGGGTGATTCCGCCGGTGGGTCGGCCAAGCAGGGACGTGACAGAAGCTTCCAGGCGATTTTGCCCCTACGCGGCAAAATTTTAAACGTTGAAAAGGCGAGGATGGACAAAATTCTGGCCAATGAAGAAATAAGGGCTATGATAACCGCCATGGGCACCGGTATCGGTGAGGATTTTGACATTAATAAGGCCAGGTATCACAAGCTGATCTTGATGTCTGATGCTGATATCGACGGAGCCCACATCAGGACTCTGCTGCTGACCTTCTTTTACAGGTACATGCGCCCACTTATAGAGGCGGGGTATGTCTTCATTGCCCAGCCTCCTCTGTACCGGATCAAGAAGGGAAAAACAGAGAGATATATTTACAACGACGAAGAATTGGAGAGAACCCTTAAACAAACTGGCCGGGACGGGATTACCATTCAGCGCTATAAAGGTTTGGGTGAAATGAACGCCACCCAACTCTGGGAAACTACTATGGACCCGGATACCAGAACAGTCCTGCGGGTTGACCTGGAAGACGCCATCGAAGCAGATGCCATCTTTAGCATGCTGATGGGTGACCGGGTGGAGCCACGCCGTGATTTTATTACAGAAAACGCGCTTGCTGTGCGCAACCTGGATGTTTAACAAAATCACTTAATATAGAAATGAGAGGCCTGGATTAAGTTCACGTCCGGGCCTCTTATTTTTTTATAATTAATTAAATATAAATATCCATAATATGGGATATTTATAATAAAGCGATACAAAAAGAATACAAAAGAAAATAAAACTTATTTAACGATAATTACCGTTTTTGGAGTTTGCATCGATATGGTAATATGTTAATCAAAAACGAGGTGGTAAATTATGTCAAAAGTCACTGCTCTAAAAAAATCCGCCGGGGAATCAAAGACCATAGAAACTGTTAAAAATTGCCGCATACCTAACGTTGAGGTGCCTTCCGCCATTATGCAGGCGGTGCAGGCTTTTATTAAAGATAAAGGTAGTACAATGGCTCAATTCTGGAAAGAAGCCGCGACATACCGCCTGCAGGCAGAGGAGATTAAAGACGCCAAGGAAGAACTGGATCGGATCCTGGGGCAAATTGCTTACGCCGAAGACAAGTTGAGGTACATAGAGGACAAGGAGGAGCTCATTGCAGATAGAGAGACGCGTCTTGGCGAATTGGAGCAAGCTCAGGACGCTATTATCGAAGAGCGTAAAAAGGAATTGGAACTAAGGGCCAAGGCGCTTGAGGAAGACTACCAGGCCAAGTTGGCTGAACTAAAGGAAACCGGTGTCAGGCAGCAGGAAGAGTACAAGGCGCGACTTGCAGCCATTGAGAACGAGATCAGGGAGAGAAGCGAGGAGTATCGCCGTTACCTGGAGTTGGACTTTCAGGATAAAGAAAGGGAGATTATTAAACGTGAAGCACAAATTGAGGTGCGCGATGAGATCACCGCCGAAAAAGAAAAGTTCTGGTCAACCATGTATGACGCCGTGGTTAAATTAACACGGGTCTGTGGGGCCTTAAAATAAAAACGAAGGCAGTTTTTTATTGTATTAGGATGGAGTATTGAGTGCCCTGTACCGTGGCGGCGTTGCCCGGGACGCTGTCCGCCTGGCTGTAAGGGTTGGAGAACAGGCTGGAATTATTCCTGCCGGATCGGCCAGGAACTTAAGGATAACCAATATGTCCTTGGGTGGTATATGGCGAAGGTACTTTTGTAAAGAGGGGGGATAATGAAAAAAACTTACATTACAAAAAAACAAAAAAAGAGGTGGTGTCCCTTGCTTGTATGAAGCATGCGGTGGGATGAGTGGTTTAGATAAACCCTTCAGAAGGCCAACACCATGGCCAATAACTACATGCAGTAAAGATGACCCAGTGTGATTGCACATAAATCTGGGGGGACGTCTTATGAGAACTATCGCGAACTACCGGCCGGCTAAAGGGCAAAAAATAAAGTCTTTATTAATAACATTGCTGTTTCTTGCAGCAGCATTCCTGGCGGGCGCCGCCGTCCAAAAACAAGCTAATTTCATACAGGATTTAATTGCAGCGGCTCCCGTCGCTTTAGAAGGAATTAAAGCGTTTCTGAATGAGAAGGTCGTTTTTAAGGTGAATACAGTGACCAGCCAATTTAAATGGACGGTAGCTATCACGCTGCTGGTTATAAAGGATTTCATCTGGCACTCCGTTAGAGGGCCTTAAAGAATGATGCGGTATACACGGGAGGTGCTTAATTGGGGATACAAAAATAATAATAATCTCGAGGCACAGGCCGCAGGCTCTCCTGCAAAAGTTTCAACTGGTATTGAAACTATCGGCTGGAAAAGTGTGCCGGAGGTTGTTTGGGGCGGATGAACTATGTCGCCCAAAAAAACGAGACAGAAAAATATGAGGTGGTGTCCCTTGATTGCATGTATAAACTCCGGGCAGGGCTCCTGGGGTTAAAAAAATAAGACCATGCGGCTTCAAAGGTGTGATGATAAGGGGAATAGGTACCATCCCCGGGTTGTTAAACCCGATAATAACCAAGCTGCCTGGTTGTGGAAAATTTAATATGTTATATACTTATTTATACAAGGTAAACGGTATTACAGGTAAGCAAATATCTCCAAAATAAACACATTTACCTCCGGAGGAGCCGGTGCGGAAACTGTTTGGGAGGCTAGCCTGGATACCTCAAAAAACTTTAAGTATTAAAAGAGCGGGTTTACGGCCTGCTCTTTATTATGAGCAGGGCACCAAATTGCATTTGACGGCTCATTTTGATATAATTCCTTCGTAGAAAATAATGGATTGATTGAGGTGAGCAGAGTTTGCCGTCATTAACCGGAAAAATCGTGCCAATAAATATTAACGAAGAGATGAAGCATTCTTATCTGGATTATGCCATGAGCGTAATCGTAGGGCGGGCTCTGCCGGACGTAAGGGACGGCCTGAAACCGGTACACAGGCGCATTCTCTATGCCATGCATAGTCTGGGCTTAACTTCCGATAAATCACACCGTAAGTCTGCCTATATAGTTGGTGAAGTACTGGCCAAGTACCATCCCCATGGTGACGTGGCAGTTTATGACGCCCTGGTCCGGTTGGCCCAGGATTTTGCCTCCCGTTACCCTTTGGTGGACGGTCACGGCAACTTTGGCTCTGTGGACGGTGACTCTCCGGCAGCCATGCGTTATACTGAAGCGCGTATGGCCAGAATAACGGCGGAGATGCTGGCCGATATAGATAAAGATACAGTTGATTTTGCACCGAACTATGATGATAAGAATGAGGAACCAACGGTTTTGCCGGCCCGTATCCCTAATCTGCTGGTAAACGGGTCATCCGGTATTGCCGTAGGAATGGCAACCAATATACCGCCCCATAATCTTGGCGAGATCATCGACGGTATAATAATGCTGATTAAGAACCCGGACATAGAAGTTAAAGAATTAATGAGCGCCATTCAAGGCCCTGATTTTCCAACCGGCGGTATGATTATGGGGCGGGAAGGAATCTGGAACGCCTATCGCACCGGGCGCGGCAGCATCAAGGTGCGGGCTCAAGCCGTCATTGAAAAGACAAACAACGGCAGAAACTGCATTATTGTCAACGAGATACCGTATCAAGTCAACAAAGCCAGGCTGATTGAAAAGATTGCCGAGTTGGTTAAGGATAAAAGACTGGAAGGGATCAGCGACCTCAGGGACGAGTCGGATCGCCGCGGTATGCGGATTATGATCGAACTAAAGAGAGACGCCAACCCCCAGGTTCTTCTAAATCAGCTTTATAAGCACACCCAAATGCAGGAAACCTTCGGCGTTATCATGCTGGCGCTCGTGGACGGAAAACCCCAGGTGTTGAGCTTAAAGCAGGCTTTGCATTACTACCTGGAGCATCAAAAGGACGTAATCGTACGCCGTACCCGCTTTGAACTGAACAAGGCTGAGACACGCGCCCACATCGTCGAAGGCCTGCGCATTGCCATAGCCTACCTGGACGAGGTAATTAAAATAATCAGGTCCTCGCATAATACCGACGCCGCCAAAAAGGCTTTGATGGAAAGGTTCAGCCTTACGGAAAGACAGTCCGAGGCTATTGTAGAAATGCGGTTGAGACAGCTTACCGGGTTGGAGCGGGAAAAGCTGGAGCAGGAGTACAAAGAGCTGATGGAAAGGATCGCCTATCTGCGGGCTATTCTGGCAGATGAGAGCAAGGTACTGGGCATCATTAAGGACGAGCTTACCATAGTTAAGAAAAAATTTGCCGATCCCAGGCGCACAGTTATTTCCAGTGATGAAATTACTTTTGATGCGGAAGATTTAATTCCTGAAGAGGACGTGGTCATCACTATAACCAACCAGGGTTACATTAAGAGAATCCCCCTGGACACCTACCGCAGCCAGCGCCGGGGCGGCCGTGGTGTAACGGCTATGGGGACCAAGACAGAGGATTATGTTCAGCATCTCTTTATAACTACAACCCACCATTTCTTTCTTTTCTTTACCAACCAGGGCAAGGTGTACCGTTTGAAGGTGCATGAAATTCCTGAGGCGGGACGCCAGGCCAAGGGTACCGCCATCGTGAACCTCTTGTATATTGGTGGGGACGAAAAAATTACCGCGGTTATTCCTGTCCGGGAGTTCGACCCCGAGCAGTTCCTCTTTATGGCTACAACCAGGGGTCAGGTCAAAAAAACCTCCCTCAATGAGTACGACACTTCCCGCCGGGACGGGATTATAGCCATTTCACTTAGAGAAGGCGACCAACTGGTGGACGTTAAGCTTACAAATGGTCAAGAAGAAATTATCCTGGCCACCAAGGGCGGCATGGCCGTCCGCTTCCCGGAAGAAGAGGTACGCCCCATGGGACGGGGTACCCACGGAGTCCGGGGGATTACGCTTAAGTATGATGATGAGGTTATCGGTATGGAAACGGTCCGTCCCGAGGCATTTTTACTTGTTGTCACTGCCAATGGATTCGGTAAACGCACTCCTCTTACGGAATATAGATCCCAGGCCAGAGGCGGCAAAGGGCTGATTAATATCAAAACAACCGAGCGGAACGGCCCGGTGGTAGCTGTAAAAGTGGTCAAAGATGAAGAAGAAATCATGATGATCAGTGCCGAGGGTATCATCATCAGGTTGAGAGCAGGAGATATTTCTACTATTGGGCGGTCTACCATGGGTGTTACCTTGATGCGGATGGATGCGGGAGACTCTGTAGTTGCGGTGGCCAAGGTTTACACCGATGATAACGAGGAATAATATCAGAAAAATATATTCGACTAAAAAGTTAAAAAGTCCTAATGTACCTTGACAGCATGTTAACCCTGTGTTAAATTTATAATCGTGCCGTGTGGTGGACAGCCCACGGGAGCAAGAGTACGAATCCGGCCAGAAAATACCAGTTGACACGGGGCCGGCAGAAATGATAGGATAATATTTGCGTCGCGCTAAAGGGCGACACGGTCTTTGAAAACTAAACAGTGGATGGATGGAAATGAGACGTGGGATGTGAGACGTGAGACGTGGGAATGAATGACAGACTCAAGGGTCCAGGACCCAAGAGGAAGCCGGGAGTTCACACGACAAGCGAACTACAAACCATGACTCAAACACATGACTCTCGTCAAGTGAAAACTAACGAGCAGTATTCCAAAACAACGACGTGTAGAGTGAGAAATGAAACGTGAGAAAGGGACCCGGAAGGAATGCCTGAATCCCACGTTCCACGACTCACGACACACGACTAAATTAACGAGCGAGATCAAATTATTCAGATATAAATGGAGAGTTTGATCCTGGCTCAGGACGAACGCTGGCGGCGTGCTTAACACATGCAAGTCGAACGGAAGTTTGAGGGGAAGCTTGCGAATCTCAAACTTTAGTGGCGGACGGGTGAGTAACGCGTGGATAACCTGCCTTAATGACCGGGATAACGCCGGGAAACTGGCGCTAATACCGGATACGCTCACGGGGAACACATGTTTGGGTGAGGAAAGGAGCAATCCGCATTAAGATGGGTCCGCGTCCCATTAGCTAGTTGGAGGTGTAAGAGACCCCCAAGGCGACGATGGGTAGCCGGCCTGAGAGGGTGGACGGCCA